>NZ_JABEPH010000178.1:0-12120 GCF_013004495.1 Rhizobium sp. SEMIA 4085 | reverse complement strand
TTGCTGGCCTGCCATTTGTACCCCTCGCATTGTTCACGCCATGCGAGCTCTGACCTCTGCTCGCGTCCACAAGCCGGAATGTCGGTTGTTTGAGGATTGATAATTCCGCGTTACAGTTTCAGACTGTTGTCATGGCAGCAACAATAGATTTCTTGGAAATGCGGACCTTCCTCGCGGTGGTGAGGGAGGGATCCTTCACCGCTGCGGCGGAACGCCTCGAAACCGACAAGGCGCGGGTGAGCCGAATTGTGAGCCGAATGGAAGCAAAGCTCGGCGCGCGGCTCTTGAACAGGTCGACCCGGCACCTCAGCGTGACAGAAGTCGGTCGTGACTATTTCGAACGGGTCTCATCCATCTTGGCTGCTGCCGAAGCGGCGGAATTCGCCGTTGCACAACGGACACAGGAGCCGAAGGGCCGGCTGAAAGTGACAGCTGGCGCTGAGTTCGGGACGATGCAGGTTGATGGCTGGATTGCCGAATTCTTGCGCAAGTGGCCCAAGGTGACTGTCGAAGTGTCATACACGAACCGTCTCGTCGACATTATTCATGAAGGTGTCGATGTAGCAGTTCGCATCGGACCATTGCAGGATTCAGAGCTATCGGCACGTAAGCTGGGCGAGTTGACCTACGGCTTGTATGCCTCGCCGGAATACCTCGGAAGCGTCACCGGTGTCCGGACGGTCGAGGATCTGAAGCGGCACCACCTCATTATGCACGCACCGCGCGGTCGTCCAACGTGGACCTTGGTAAATGGTGAGAAGACGGAGAAAGTGTGGCAGGCACCCCGCTGCTCCGTCAACAACACCATAGCCGCGAGGAACCTTGCGCTGTCAGGCCTAGGGATCGCCCAGCTGCCGGGGTTCATGGCTGAACCTTATGTCGTCGATGGCGCGCTTGTCAGAGTCTTGCCGGCGTGGGCGTGCATCCCAGTGCCAGTCCACGCGGTCTTTGCTTCCACGCGCTATATGGACCCAAAGGTGCGTGGCTTTGTCGACCTCTGCCGTGATGCTTTCAAAGCCAACATTGAATGCTTCAGTTGAGGTAACTTACTTGCGCTCCCACGGGATGCG
This sequence comes from Rhizobium sp. SEMIA 4085, assembly GCF_013004495.1. Taxonomy (NCBI): domain Bacteria; kingdom Pseudomonadati; phylum Pseudomonadota; class Alphaproteobacteria; order Hyphomicrobiales; family Rhizobiaceae; genus Rhizobium; species Rhizobium sp. SEMIA 4085. The sequence goes on along the minus strand of NZ_JABEPH010000178.1, from coordinate 11,050 downwards.
GAAATTCCAGCCTATCGATCTCGCGCTGGTCAGCCCCCGCTGTCTCGGTGACCGCCGTCTAATTTCCTGAGGCGTAGTCGTTTGCGTATCGGCGCGAGCACCCATACCAGCGCCATCTCGAAAATTATTGTCGTCATCAGGGACAACAGTGCGTTGCCCATGCCGCCACTGGTAACTCAATGGGCAGATTCATATTTCTCCCTCGTGCCATTTGCTGTGGCTCTCGCAGTCCAGGGACGCGAGCGACAGCGCGGGGCGCATGAACCCTCCCGGCGGCTACCGCCCAATTAGAAAGACATCGTCAATGACACAAACTATCGGAATTATCGGCTCCGGCCTCGTCGGCAAGGCAGTCGCGCGCCTCGCGACCGCAGCTGGCTACAAGGTGGTGATCAGCAACTCCCGCGGCGCGGACACCATCAAGGACCTGATCGAGAAGCTTGGTCCGCTGGCGAGCGCCGGCACCACCGAGGAGGCCATCGCGGCGGGTTACATCGTCACGCTCTCGATCCCGATCGCCGCCTCCGAGCAGCTGCCCGCCGACAAGTTCGCGGGCAAGGTGTACTCGACCAGACGAACAAGATCGGCTTCGATGCCATCGACGCGGGCTCGCTCGCAGACAGCTGGCGCATTGAACCGAGCACGCCGATCTACTTCTGGGCCTACGCTCCGACGGTAGACCTGCAGGCGACGGGTTCGGAAGCCGAGCGCGCCTACACGCAGCCCGGTACGCCCGTGTCGCGCGAAGATGCTCAGCGCCTGATCGACGAGGCAAAGCGCCCGTCGCCGATCGGCGGCACGTTCGAGGGCATGCCGCAGGTCCACGTCGACCTCTTCATGGCCCAGGCCAGCGCCGCGACCGTCGCAAATTGACCCCCTGCCGGACGCCCCTCCAAGGGCGTCCGGCATTCGGTTGTGGGAGCCCTGCGGGGCTCGCCGGGCCTCACATATTCAGGAGCCGCAGCGATGCCGAGCGAAGGCCACCTCACCCCTTTCCTCGAGGCGATGCATGAGGGCGAGATTGCGCGCGCGAGCGAGCATCTGTCCGAGACCGTCGAACTCAATAGCCCAATCCTGCCCACGCCGTTCAAGGGGCGCGCCAGTGTGTCGGCTGTCCTCGGCGCACTGCTCTCCACAATCGACGCGTTCGAGCCCAAGATGATGACGCGCGAGGACGCCGACGTCATCGCTGTCCTCACGATCCGGTTCGAGAACCATGTGATCGACGCGTTCGACCACGTCCGCTTGGGCGAGGACGGCCGCATCGAGACAATGACTATCGCATGGCGCCCGCTGCCCGCCGTCGTCGCGGTCCAACAGTAGGCACACGCAAAAATCCGCGGGCCCCGGCCGGGCGAACGCCGGTGCGCGTATCTCTGGACAAGCAGGCCGCGCGCGGCGCGAGACTTGCGCACACTAGCGAACAAAAAGGAACATGACATGCAAGGTGGAAGAAAGCCGGGTCCCGACCATCCGATTACAATCGCTCCGGCCGGGGAGAGGGTCGTCGTCAAGCTGGATGATGCAATCCTCGCCGACAGTCGCGACGCCCTCATCCTTAAGGAGGCGAGCCTCCATCCGGTCTATTACATCCCGCGCGCCGACGTCGCGATGGGCGAACTCAGCATGAGCTACACCAGCACCCACTGCCCGTACAAGGGCGACGCCAGCTATTTTAGCGCGCGAAATGGCGCCGCTAAGGATGTCGCCTGGTCGTACGAGAACCCTTTCGACCACATGCCGATCATCCAGGGATACCTCGCGTTTTACCCGGACCGCGTCGACGCCATCGAGACAACGGCTCGCGACTGATTGCTGGACCATTGATTCGGCAAATCGACCGAATTCTGCTGTTGTTCCAATGACAACAGTCCAGTCGTATGGAGCCGACTAGTGTCGAATATATAAGGGTCGCGCAGATTGATCGCTCAAGCGGCGCGTGACAGAATGTTGCCCATGACATCCACAGTCGGCTTTTCAGAAATGCAGGTTTTCGTCGCGGTGGTGATGGAGGAGTCCTTCACCGCTGCGGCCGATCGCCTCGAGACTGACAAGGCTCGGGTGAGCCGCATCGTGCAGCGGATCGAGGAAAAACTCGGCGCAAGGCTGCTGAACAGGTCGACCCGCCGGCTCAGCGTCACGGAAGTCGGTAGGGACTATTTCGAGCGTGCCTCGTCGATCCTTGCCGCCGCAGAGGCGGCCTAAGCAGCCGTTGCCCAGCAGAGCCAGGAGCCGCAGGGCCGTCTAAAGGTTACAGCGACACCAGAATTCGGCACCACGCGGGTCGACAACTGGATCGCAGCCTATTTGTCTAAGTGGCCGAAGGTCACCGTGGAAGCGGTATACTCCATTCGGTTCGTTGACATCATTCATGAGGGAATCGATGTCGCGATCCGCATCGGAACTTTGCAAGATTCAGATCTGTCGGCCCGCAAGCTTGGAGAGATAACGTACGGTCTCGATGCTGCGCCTGGATATTTGAAGGAAGGTGCAGAGCTCCGCACCGTCGACGATTTGAAGCGCCACGACCTCATTACGAAGACGTCCAGCGGCCGTGCGAGCTGGACCCTTGTCAACGGCCAAGCAACAGAAAAAGTCTCGCAGACGCCACGGTGCGCACTCGATAACATCGTTGCCGCCAAAAACCTGACCGTATCCGGGTTGGGAGTGGCGCAACTTCCGCGGTTCATGGCTGAGCCGCATGTGGCGGAGGGTACCCTGGTAAGGGTTTTGCCGGGCTGGGCAAGCATACCGATGCCAGTCCATGCCGTTTTTGCCTCCACGCGCTACATGGATCCGAAGGTGCGTGGCTTCGTTGATCTTTGTCGCGCCGCTTTCGGGGATGGTAGCGACGCCAGTCTAGCCTGAAGCGAGCCGACCATAACACTCGTCGCCGCCGGCGAACCTCAAGTAGGACCGCCGGTGGGTCTCGCCGAAGCGTGTAGCTCGTGCAAGGCGGGAGCCGCGACCTGCTTCCCGCCGGTACGGCCGGACCGGATAGTTGGCTTTGCACCTCGCTTAGAGATCTGAGTTGCGCGCCAGCGCCGCGACCGAACCGCGGCCATCTCCGTTCATCATTGTTGCTCACACGAACAACAGACTGAGGTTCTTCCGGCATCTAATCTATTCCCGAGCGATATCCTAACTTTCAACAGAACCGCTCCTCGGTGGGCATAAATGTTGAAGTAGACAGGATATCTAAATGAAAATCGGAATTTTAAACGCCGGCAATCTCGGCAGTCGTCTGGCAAGAGCCTGGGTGGCCGCAGGCCATGAACTCGTGATCGCGAAGGACGGTGAGGACCGGAAAATCGCACCATTACTTGCAGAGCTGGGCGACAAGGCTCGCCTCGGCACGATCCGAGAGGCAGCCGAGTTCGGCGACGCCGTTCTATTCTCCGTTTATTGGCCGCGGGTCGAAGCAATCGTTGCCGAGGTCGGCGGCGCGCTCGACGGCAAGGTCGTTATCGAGACCATGAACCCGCTCGGTGTCACTGCCGACTTCGTGCACTTCCACGATCTGGAATTCATGCGCGACAGCTCAACCGCGGAAGACCTGCAACGGCGGTTGCCGAAGGCGCGAATCGTCAAGGCGTTCAACCTGATGGCGGCTCCCGCGCTCGAAGCGGCGGCTTGGTCAGCATCGCCATTGCAGCCGAACATCTTCTACGTAACCGACGACGACGCCGCCGGAGAGGTGACGCGGGGTCTGATCGGTGACGCTGGATTTAAGCCTGTCAATGCCGGCCCGCTTAACGGTGCCCGGCAACTCGAACAAGTTGGCGTGCTCCTGCATCACATCGCGGGCCACGAGTATGGTGGCGACGCTGACCTCATCCGCCTGGCTCTCACGGTCGTCGAGGCAAGTCCCGGCCCGATCGTGCGCGAGCGGGTCGCCTGAGCGACCACGCGGGCTCCCCACAAATCACTGAATTGCATTTCGCCTAACGAAGGAGAATCTCATGTCGCGGGCCCTCAAAGGGAAAACCGCTCTCGTGACCGGAGGATCACGCGGTATCGGTCGGGCGATCGCTGAACGGCTCGCGGCCGAAGGCGCGACCGTCGCGATCACCTACAATGCAAGCAGCGCTGCCGCGGAGGAAGCGGTGGCAGCCATCGAGAAGGCGGGCGGCACCGCCTTTACGCTGCACGCGGATCTCGCCGACGCGGGGTCTATCCCAAGCTTGTACGATGAGCTCGATCGCGAGCTTACGGAACGGAATGCCAGCAAGACGCTCGACATTCTCGTCAACAATGCCGGCAATTCAGGTTGGGGCGGCCTCGCCGATGCGACGCCCGAGGCCTGGAACACCATGTTCGCTGTTCACGCACGAGCGCCCTTCTTCCTCGTTCAGTCGGCTTTGAGCCGGCTGCCTGATGGTGAAACATCCGACATCGCAGCAGTGGTCGCGTTTCTTGCCTCCGATGAAGGCCGTTGGGTGACCGCGCAGGTGATCGAGGCGAGCGGCGGCTACAAGCTCTGATTCTATCGGGTGAGATGTGTTCCTGCAGAAATAAGGGGATGTCTAATGACAAAGCCAGGTGCTGATCTCACCCTCAAAATCTGTGAAGGGTTCGCCAAGAAGGAGCTTGATCGATGGCTGGAAACATCCGCCATGACGTGAATTCAGATAGAATGGCCGGCCACCAATGCGCGCATGTTTTCAGATGCAGGTCTTGAACGGATACGACCTTCGGCTCCTGCGCTTCTGCTGTTAAGTGGCTTGAATTAAAGAGCATTTCCCATGAGACCGATCCTAAACAGCAAACTGTCCCATAGCAGTGGACAGAAATCTTGGGTGCCGACTCAATAAAGCTTTTGGGAAACGCGCTCGGCCATGAAATCAATGAAGGCGCGAACTTTGGGCGCTCGTGCCGACATAGGGGGCCAGACGAGCGAAACGCTGCCACGTTCGTCCGTGTAATCTGCGAGGACAGCTTGAAGCCGTCCCGCCGCAATGTCTTCGCTTACGAGATAGCTCGGCGCCTGAATAATCCCCAAGCCACCCAGTGCGGCGGATGCAAGTGCCTCGCCGTCATTTAAAACGACAGAGGGCTTGATTGGCGTTGGTTGGAGTGAATTTTTGAAGGCCCAAACTTCCGGCCGACCGGTGGTCGGAAAACGATAAAAAACGCAGCAGTGATTATGAAGATCTGACGGAGTTTGCGGGGTGCCGCGGTGTGCAAGATATTTCGGCGAGGCGCACGTTATGAATGTGTGTGGTCCGATCCTCCGTGCGCGTAACGTCGAATCGTCCAGCTCACCTAGCCGCAGCACCACGTCATACCCACCATTGATAATATCAACCTTGACGTCATCGAGGCTGATCTCGGTCATCACATCTGGAAAGCGGATGCGAAAATCGAGGAGCGCCGGCATGATGATCTTGCGACCTAAGACTGTGGGCACACTCACCTTAATGCGGCCTCGGGGTGCCTTTTGAACCAAGTGAAGCTCTTGCTCAGCGTCTTGCAGTTCTTTCAATATGCGGGCGACGTATCGATATAGAATGTCGCCTTCCCCGGTCACGGCTAGCGATCTGGTCGTACGGTTCAGCAATCGCAGGCCTAGACGCGCCTCAAGTCGCTCCACCGCCTTTCCCACGGCCGATGCAGATAGACCAAGCTTCCTTCCCGCAGCCGCAAAACTTCCGGTTTCGACGGCGACTGAAAACGCGACGAGGCCGCTAAGGGATTCTATTGAGACGATTGAAGACATTATGTCCGGTATGATGCGACGAATACCCCCATTCCGTCAACAGCCGCGATTCTCCAATATCAACACAGCAACTGTTCGCGCAGACCGCTACTAGAACGTCGAGCTAAGCATTGGGAGGAAGTAATCATGTCTCACACTCATGCACGTGCCCCATCGTTGATCATTCAACGCGCCGGGTAAAGGATCAAGCAAGCAATGACAGGATTGCGGCAGGTAATATTCGAACGCCAAAAAAACGACTGCGATGGTGTGGCTCGCCGTCTACCCAAGCGTCCTTCTGATTATTTGGATTGTAGGCGACTGCATGCAGGATTGGCCAATGCCGCTGCGCGTACTGGGCGCAACGCTCATGGTTGTGCCAATTGTCACCAACGTTAGCCAACCCGCAGTCAGGACAATTGTCGGCAAAATCGAACAGGTAATGGTGCAGTGGCAATCACGTAACCGGCTCTAGCCTCGTCCTTTCCGGACGAATACTCGAAAGTGGAAGGATCCACAGATATGACGATGCCCCTCGACAACATACCGAGCCGCAAAGCCTTCAATTGGATCAGCGGATCTCAATGCCAAGAAGGTCAGTTGAAACAGTCAATAGACCCAGCGACTTATAACGTAATCGGCCACTACCCCGACTACGGCCTTGAGGCAGCGAAATTTGCGGTGGCAGCAGCCTCTAAAGCCTTTCGCGAAACAATGTGGGCGCATGATCATGAATTACGGGCTGGTGTGCTCGACCAACTAGCGTGCGCCTTCGAACGCAATCGCGACAGACTACTCGAAATTCTGTCGTTGGAGAACGGCAAGGTAAAGGCTGAAGCTGCATTCGAGCTGGACATGGTTGCGAGCAAACTCCGCTACTCGGCAGCCACTGCCCTGGTCGAAGGTGGACGGGCATTGACACCAAAGCCCGGGAGCATCTCCGTGATCCTTCGGCAACCGATGGGAGTCGCGGCGGTCATTGCACCTTGGAACTCTCCGGTTATTCTGACGATCCGATCACTCGCCCCAGCGCTCGCTGCTGGTTGCACCACCGTCATCAAACTCCCGGCACAAGTCGCACAGACGGCAAGCGTCATGGCCGAGATTATGGCGGAAGCAGAGGATCTTCCGAACGGCGTGATCAATCTGTTTTTCGAAAGCGGTCCTGAGGGCTCCGCTTATCTCGTGGACTCGCCGGAGGTTCCAGTCGTCAGTTTCACCGGATCTACCCGTACCGGCCGAGCCATTAGCAGCGCCGGCGCGAGGTACCTCAAACGTTTCGGAATGGAGCTCGGCGGCAAGACGCCGATGATCGTCTTTGACGATGCAGACCTTGATGCCGCCTTGCCGGTACTGGAAAAGGCGCTGACTGTCTTCAGCGGTCAGTTCTGCATGACGGGGTCCCGCTTGCTCGTGCAGGATGGAAAATATGAGGCCGTGCGCAACGGCTTGGCGGAGAGATTGCGCAACGTCAAGGTTGGCCCCGCCGCCGACCCCTCCAGCGATATGGGCCCGCTGATCGACCGCGCTAACGTTGCGCGGGTCGATGGTGTGGTCGAGGCCGCTATCGCAGCCGGCGCGAAGGTCGTCGAGCGGGGCGGACCCATCAATGTGGGTCCCCTTGCAAACGGCGCTTTCTTCCGCCCGGCCCTTCTGGAAGTCTCCGACAACAGTCTTGCTATCGTACAGGAGGAGACTTTTGGTCCAGTGCTGACGATTCAGCGGTTCTCTGACGAGGCGGAAGCGATCCGTCTTGCCAACGACAATGAGTACGGACTGTCGGCCAGCATCTGGACACGCGATGTAGATCGATCCTTGCGCGTCGCGCAGGCGCTCGAAGCGGGCTCGGTGTGGATCAATGACTGGGCGAAGGTCTACGACGGTACCGAGGAGGGCGGATTCAAGCAGTCTGGCGTTGGCCGCTTGAACGGTCTGGCCGCGCTGGACGATTTCATCGAACACAAGCACATCGCGCTCAAGCCGGGCTTGGCGCAACGCTGACACCTCAATTCCCAAAGTCACTTAGAAGGAGGAATATACGATGTCTATCAATGCGCACGCTAAGAAGTTGTCTAAAGCCGAGCCTGCATCCCCCACGTCACCGTTGGGGGTATTGCAGTCGATCCTGTCGAACCCGACTGACCTGGATTTCGTAAAACAATTCACGACGGACGATTTCATTTATGTTTCGCTGAACTATGAGCACGCGGAGCTGAAGCGGATCATGCCTTGGGCCGGTACCAACGAAGGTACCGAAGGGCTGGTTCAGACTTTTATCGATGTCGGCCGTTACTGGACGACAGACAACTTCGAAATTCAGGACAGCTTCGAAAATAAGAACGGAGCAGCGATCTTCGGCACGTTCACCTACACATCAAACGTTTTGGGCAAAACGGTGACGTCGCCCTTTTCGGTTCTGGCGCGCGGTGAGAACGGCAAGCTGTCTTATGTGCAGTTTATGGAAGATACTTTCGCAACGGTCCGCAGTTTCAGAAACGGTGGCGAGTATTCCATCAAAGCGAACCCAGACAGGGCCGAACTCACTGTCTGAATGTAGGTCTGCCTCGCAGCAACGATCACTAACTTGATGTAATAGGTTTCGGGCAGCAAGTAATCGCTAGGCGAACTGAACGAAACTTCGGTCAGTTTCGGCAAAACAACGCCGAAAAAACAATCCTGATCCTGCATGCACTTGCTCACCTCTCGCAGGAGCGATGGCGCCTATGGCTGGGGCGTGACCGAGGATTCTGCCGATCCGCAAAAGAGGTCGAATGGTTCATGGTCGAGTCCTGGGCGAAGCACCTGCGCCAGCACAAACGGGTTTCGCAGGCCGATGCCGACCTCCAGGCCAAGGTACTTGCCTACCACACGGGTCCCGACAGGCCTGTTGTTCGCCGTTTCCTGGCGATCAACCGGCCGGGCGAAGCCTGATACGAAGCCGTCTTTGGCAGGAACAGGCAGGATCAAGGTCCTCCCAAGAGCGGGAGGACCGGCAATACGGCAGTGCAACGTAGTAGCAGTCCTGCAGAGAACTACAGTGACTGGGTTTTTTGACAATTAAATATCGATATCAGGGACCCCGATGCCGCCAGGGTCATGCAGTTCGTCCACGTAACAGGGATATTCCTGCCGCTGTCGGGCAGAAACCTGCGCATCAATGTCGACTAGCATGATGGAAAAACTGGTTTCTGTCCGCCCAGCCAGATCGCCCCCGGGGGTGATGGCGAAGCCGCCTCCGCCGAAGCGTGGACCATCCGTAGAATGCCCGACCCTGTTCGAACTGACGACGTAACTCCCAGAGACGATTGAGGCCATCTTGCCGGCAGTTATCCAGCTTTCGTGGGCAGAACCGGTCGCCCGAGGAACGGCAATCAAATCGGCTCCGCATCGGCCGTATTGTCTGGCATGTTCGTTGAACATGAGTTCGGTACACAAAAGGACGCCTACACCTAGCCCGCAAATATTCTGGATGTTGAAGCGCCCATCGCCTCGACTGAACCAGGACACCTCGGACCAACCAGGCTCCTGCGGAAGGTAGGTCTTCGTATGCAGGGGGCGAACCTCGCCGTTCTCGATGACAATCGCCTCATTGGCAAGGCGGTCGGCGAGCAGCATTGGACGGCTTGTTATAACGGCCGGAATGTTCAGCGCAGCGAGAGCAGCGGTTCCAGCTTCGTGGATCTCAACACTTTGCTGTGCGTCCTCGACTACGAAATCAATCTTTCGAGCCAGCCACTGACCGAAAGGCATCTCATTCATCAACAGTATATCGGGCCTGCACTTGCCAATAGCTTGGGCAAATTGCTCCCACGCCGGTCCATGCGGCTGCAAGCCATCGGTCATTTCGACGTAAGCACAAACAGGCATTATTATCCTCCATCTCAAGGGATTGAGCTTAGTATTTGGCGTAGGGTCAAAGTTCCAGGGCTGCCAATGAGCTTCCCGATGGACGGACGGGTATTCTCAATGCGGTAGCGGATACGGTAACCGGCACGGCTTAGGCGTTATCGGCTAGACAGTGACTTCGCAGCGGCTGCATTTTTAGCTTCTTCGATGGAAAGGCGAACCGCTCGTTTCATGGCATCCTTCTCGCCGAATATCGCAACAAAAGCCGTGGCACCTTCCAAACGGGCTAACGTGTCAGTCGCAATGTCGCGAGCTACATCGACAGGCATGGCGCGGGACAGGATGCTCGACAGATGATCGCGATGCGCTTGAAAAAATGCTCGAACGGCATGCTTCGCAATCGGGGTCTCGTCACTTGTGCCGTAGGCTAGATGCAGACCTACGCATCTGCCGCGATCAGTGAGAGTGGTCGCGACAAATTCGATGACCTCGACGAATTCATCATCCCATTGCCCGGAGGCTGAGTCTCTTTGACCGAATGTCTCTTGCAAAGTGAGATCAAGTACCGCCGGAACGAGAGCTTCCTTATTGGGGAAGCGGACGTACAGCGATGATTTCTTCAGGCCCACGGCATCCGCGAGGTCATTCATCGACGCGCCTGCATACCCTCTTGATCGAAACAACTCCCTCGCAGTCGATACGATCGTTTCTCTCATGACTTTCATACGTTTTCTCCGAGCCAGGGTTCTCCGCACTTGATACAGGAAATCTAAAGGGTTGACAACCGACCGTTCGGTCGTATTTTACCTTCATTCGCGACTGTTGGTTTGTCGAATCCTTTGAGAAGGAGTTCTAAAATGGCCGTAAGCTACAAAACGCAAAAGGTACAAGACGTCGAGGTTTTCTACAGAGAGGCCGGTTCAAAGGAAGCACCAGTCCTTCTTCTGCTCCACGGTTTTCCGTCATCAAGCCACATGTTCCGTGATCTGATCCCGCTGTTGGCAGATCGATACCGCGTCATCGCACCAGACCTTCCCGGGTTCGGTCGAACGAGTTCACCTGCACGTGGAGAATTCCCTTACACATTCGATAAACTCGCCGCTGTCATGACGGGCTTCACAGAGGCACTCGGCCTCAGCCGCTATGCACTTTACGTTTTCGACTATGGTGCACCGATCGGGTTCAGGATGGCGACGGCCAATCCGGACCGAATCTCCGCCATCATCAGCCAGAATGGCAACGCCTACATCGAAGGGTTCAGTGATGCATGGACGGCGTGGGAGGCATATTGGCGTGACCCCTCCGCTCAAAACAGAGAGGCATGTCGGGCATCTCTGTCTCCTGATGTGATCGAGAACTGGCAATACCGCACCGGGACATCAAAGGAGCGTCTTTCACCCGATGGTTATCAACTTGATATCGCGTTCATGTCGCGGCCGGGTGCTGAAGACATTCAACTGGATCTAATCCTCGACTACAGGAACAACAATGACCGGTATCCGGAGG
>NZ_JABEPH010000177.1:0-12167 GCF_013004495.1 Rhizobium sp. SEMIA 4085 | reverse complement strand
TGGCTGGCTGTCCGACCCGCCCAGGGCCCAGGGGGATTTTACAGTGCGATACGTCGCCCATCTCGCCAGCGATTAGGTCGAATGCGTGTCAACCAGTCCCAGGTGAGACTCTAGCGACAAGCTTTCGCGCGGGGCGAATGCCCCTCGGCATCTTTCCTTTTCCCCTGGTCGCCGAATAGGGCACGATCGAGGGTGCTATCCAACCTTTTGTAGAAACGAACGAATAGCGATATCTAAGCGCGGTGTGACAATAGGAAGGCGACGGATATAGTCGGGATGGAGAGCCTGCACACCCTCAACCCGATCAAGCAACAGCGTGTTGCCATGTCGTGGGCTCGATCATGCTCGTCCCCAGGCCGACTTCGACTGCGGTTGTCTCCTGACGGCTGCACATATCCTTGATCAATCGATCGAGTGCCGCCCGACCTATTTTCGCTTAAGTTGATACCCGAATTTATGAGGCAGGTCAGCGCCGAGTAGTCACTTTAGACGAGTTATAAGAAAGTCTTGGATTCGCTACCATTCTCTTTCCTGCTTGCAGAGTGCCGAATGTGTGGTGTGACAAGTTGAAACTTGGCTTGAGAAGAAGGACTATCACGCTGATTGCTGTCGTTGCGGCGCTCTCTAGTTTTCTTCTGCCGCTTTCAGGACGGCACCGGTCGGTGCATGAACGAGGCTCTGTCAGTCCGATCTCAATCTCTTTGGCAGCTCACTCAAAACACCCGGCTGACTGTAGTCGACATACTTCACTGGCGGGGGACGCCGACGCTGGAAAACAATGTTCCGGCAATGCTTCTGAAAAATTCCCTCCAGCGCGTCAATCATTTCAAGGCCTTGGGGCTTTCGCGGGAGCCCGTTTTACAAGAGAGCCCACCCAACGAACAAAACGGCTGACTATGATATCGAACGGCCTTTCGGCTTCGCATTGGCCATTTGAGGCGCAGATAACCAGCCTCTTCATTCACGAACCTCTTCAAAACGGCAGGAAGTTGGCGAACGCTACGCCAGCTGAGCTGGCAGATCGACGAGTGAAGGCTATCGACGAACAGCGACTTTCGGAAGGAGGGGGACAATGAGCAATGCGAGGTTCAGCGCACCAGGTGACATGATCTACCCGGTTCAATATCTCAGAGCGTTTGCCGCAACGTCGGTTGCCGTCTATCACATTGGTTTCATCTTCGGGTGGCAGTGGCGGCCGCTCGCGGCTGGTGTCGATTTGTTTTTCGTCGTCAGCGGCTTCATTATGTGGTCGGTGACCGCCGGGAAACATGTGAGGCCAGCCGAGTTTCTTTCGCATCGCATTATCAAGATCGTCCCGCTCTACTGGCTCTTCACCATAATATTTGCGGTTGGGGCGAGTTTGTCGCCGGGGTCATTTGATGAGGCGTCCCCGACTGTTTCTGAGCTTGCGAAATCGCTGCTGTTTATTCCTTATTCCGCCCGGAACGGAGCTGATGGACCAGCACTTGCGGTGGGGTGGACGCTCAACATAGAAATGTACTTCTATCTCATTTTCGCGTATGGGTTGGCGCTAAAGGAGAGGCATCGCTTAACCTATCTCACGGTGACCCTGGGAACTTTGATGTTCGCACGATTTCTCTCCAGCGAAGTCGCCTCTCTAAGAGTGGTCGCCTCGCCATTGCTGTTGGAGTTTTTCGCGGGCATATTCATCGCCGTCTGGTACCTCTCCGGCAGGGCTCTTCCAAAAAACGCGGACATGCTTTTTATTGGATTGGGCGTGGCAGGTATCGGGCTTTCGTTCTGGGTGGGACCGCCCGTGGGCGGATCTCGAAGAGTCTTAATGTGGGGATTACCCGCAGCACTCCTGTTGGTTGGCGCACTTTCTTGCGAGCGCAACCGAAGACAACGGAAGGTCGAGTTTCTTCGTTACATCGGCGATGCTTCCTATGCGCTCTACCTCTCGCATGTGATCACCATTGCTTACTGTGGGTACATCTTTGACAAAATCGGGTTTGAGCCTAAGGACGCGTCGCTTAGCCAGCAGCTGAGCGTTTTCGCCGTCGTCTTCGTTGCCTGCATCGCCGTTGGGCTGGCATGTTACTACGCGCTCGACAATCCATCCCACCAATGGATGAAGCAGCGGTTGCGGCGTTATTGGGCACGCCCGACCACCAACGCGCGCCCTCTTCGACAATGAAGCCCTGTGTGCTCGATCGTCGCGTCCACTCTCTGCCAATCCAGCCGAATGGGCCAAAATCTCGACCCGTCCGCCGGTGTCATCATGGAGCCGACCAGCCTGAAGAGCTTCTCTCAATCAGCTGGCTTCGATATTAGATCAACGGGGGGCGGACCCGCGGGATCGTCCATAGCTCTCGAAGTCGTTCACCAGCACCGCGACCCGAAAGCCGTGACCGCCATTGAGAATGCGGTCGGTTTTTTGTCCCGCCGGGCAGTCGGACATGGCTTTGCCCTCCTTGGCCCTCCGCTTCGCCAGCCTTTGCTTTCGAACCCTCGGTTCTCGAAGATCAAACAGGGCCACCTGGACGTCGTGGTCGGCATCAGGGGCAACTACTTCTTCAATCCATCTCACGGGATGGGGGCTCGTCGGTGGAGGACGTTGACTGGGTGTGGCCTTGGGGGTCGGCTACAAATTCAAAGATGCCATCTCGGCAGTCGCGGACTACCGTGCGCTGGGCGTGAACTACGAAAACGATGGAATCGTCTTCGACGTCGTCGAACACGGTCCGAGTCTGGGCATAGAATTCCGCTTATAAGCTACACCGGGGTTTCCGCTACAAGAATTGGACACTTCGAACGAGCTGAATGATGCACGCTAGAACTTTGTCATGGTGCGCTTATCGACGCCTTAGGCGCAATCGATAGGACCGCGTTACCCTCACCCGGCTCGTTCCTGCCATGCCCCCACAAGGAAAGAGCGATAGAGCCCGCAACGAACAGAATGGATATGACCGAGAGCCGGTCCTTCCGGAGAATGACATCAACAACGCTCGTAGAATGAATGTCTGTCATGTCCTGCCCCTTTGCCCGTATCCCTTCTATGGCGTGAAAGTTGGACGGTCAGCTGCGCATAATGAACACACCAAACGCCCTCGGACCACATTAGGTCAGTTAGCATGGACTAAAAAGCTATCCCTTCTGGTTCGTTCTTGGTTGCCTTTCGGTTCCGTTTGGTAAGCCTTTTTGTTGACCCTATCGGTTCCCTAGCACTCCCTGAACGGCCAAGAGCAAAGACCTCCGAACCTCAACGAAGGCTTTATTCCGATACCACGATCAGAGTCTAAAGGCCTGGATTCATGGGTGGTAGAAGAGGTGTTTGGAAAGTGTGAGAAATCAATGATTTGCAGAAAGTCCGGCAATTTTCCAACCAACGAAACTACTATACTTTTCGTTTGGATGTGCAGACGTTAAGGCCGTCTTTTAGTCTTGCGAGGTCTCGAACCTTGCGGCATTGGAATTTGTCGAGGTGGATGCCTATCCTGCTTCGATGCGGACGGCTGCCCCTTTTCCAAGGATCCCGAAAAGCCACGCCAGGCCGGTGTCCATCATCGCGACTTTGGGCGCGACAGCATTGAGCCGGAAGCGCGGGAGTGGCAGAGGAGCTTCGACAGTGACGACTCCGAAGTGTGCCGCATGGATTGCGACAAACCGCCTTGGCAGTGCAGAGATCAGGTCGGTCTCGGCAATGGCAGCGAGCGCGAACATAAAATTTGGAACCGTCAGTGCAACGCGCCGTGAATAGCCTTGCTTCGCCAAAGCTTCATCGACGAAGCCATGAGGATCGCCGGTGAGTGAGACCACCAGATGCTGCATCTCGCAATATCGCTCCGGAGTAGGATCAACTGCGAACGGGTGTCCGGCGCGCATTGCGACGACAAAATCCTCCTCGTAGAGGCCGCGTGAATGAAAGCGCGCTGGGATGTGATCAGAGGGGACGACTGCGATGTCCATCGCGCGATCCTCCAGATCAGTGAAGGCGTTGCGCCATGCGCGCTCGGGGGACGTTTCTCCCGGAACGGGAAGCAGTTGACGCACGCCGAGGTCGATACTGGGTGCGGTACGCCGCAGCTCGTCGAGAAGCGGGGGCAGGAACACCGCCGAGACGCCGTCGGGAGCGCCGATCGTGAACCGGCGCGCGGAGCTCGCGGGATCGAACGGTTCCGCTGTCGAAATGACGCTCCTTACCCGGGCGAGGAGCTCTGCGATTGGCGCCGAAAGCTCCACCGCGCGCGCCGTCGGCACGACACCCTTGGGCGTTTTAAGAAATAGCGGGTCGTTCAGAAGCCGGCGCAGTCGGCCTAGTCCGTGGCTGACCGCCGAAGGCGAGAGCTTCAGCCGATCGGCGGCCCGACCGACATGCCGTTCGTCCAGCACGACCTCGAAGAGGACGAGAAGGTTGAGGTCTGTGCGCGATAGGTCAACCAGTTTCAGCATGTCGGTGAAATAATATCATTAGATTCAGGATCCTTGAAGTGCTCTCCTGAGTGGGCGAGGCGGCATACGGTTGCCCCGCACTGGTGGAAACGGACTGGAGTGAACCGCATGTCAGCCACGCGACGTCCCATTCTCGACGCAAAAGGCATCGGCCCCGCATTCTCGCAAATCGCCCTGAGCGCTTCCCTCGACGGTGGTGAAGAGTGCGGTCCCGGTGAGGCGATCGCAGAGCTTATCCGACAATCCGCGGAAGCGAACGCCGCGCTCATGCGCGGCGACATCGACGGATATCGTGCGTTAAACCCTCACACCGACGACTACGTGCTGATGTCTCCATTCGGCGGCATACCCACGCGCGGTTCGCAGATGACCGATGAGCGCTGGGAGGCAGTCGGCCGCTTCTTCAGGAACGGCACGTTCGAGCAGGAAGTGGTCGAAACCTACTGTTCAGTCGACATGGCGGTTCTGGTGATCATAGAACGATGCCATGTCGAGGTCGGCGGCCTGCCATCCCAGGCTTGGCCGCTGCGTGTTACGTTGGTCTACCGCCGCGAAGGCGTCGAATGGCGGCTGGCACATCGACATGCCGATCCTCTTGTTAACGGCGTCAGCCTCAAACAGGCAGCCGCGCTTGCGCGCGGCGAAGCGCCATAACGATCCACCCTATAGCTCAGATGCTGGCTTTTCGCCCCGGATCTGTCGGGCAAGGCGGTCATCACGGCTTATTCCTCCGGGGCCGCTCTTAGCGTGCAGTCGCATAAGATAGCCAAGGGGGCGCGGTGGAACGAAGTCAGAATTTATCCGTTGAGCTTGCGGCAGCAAGACGCGGAGGAAACACAATGGGTATCGAGCAAGCCCCGACAGAAAAGGGTAGGCAAGCCGCACGCGGACTGAGAAAAAGCGCCGCAAAAGAGGAAAAGAAAGTCGAAGCCCAAAAGGGTTCTGACCTTGCGAAGGGGGCGGAACGTTTTGAGGAACGCTCGAAAAGCTCCGACGGCAAGAGTGCAGGGAAAAAACAGCGCCTCTGAGCAGAGCGGCGTTTTCGGTCATCAGCATGACCCGATAGAAATGGCGCATGGCGTCTCTTTGCGAACGCAGGCTTTAGCCTGCGCCCGCATGGTGCGGGAAAACCGGTTTCTCGGGTGCTGCATTGGCTAAAAGGCGAGCGAAAGCTGTGGCTGCTTTGCCGGCTCGCTGTCCCTGAGGGAGCAGGCCGGATCATACCGAAGACCACTTTCCTTGCCCGACATCGAGGGCCGGGAGTGTCACGCCGAGTGGAAAACCGTCCCCTCATTAAAAAAAGGAGACGGCTATTTCTAGTTTCTTGGCGGTGTCCGCTTTAACGGCAACGGGCCTCATAGCGCCGACCATAGCGATCACGATAGATGCAGTAGCCACGATGCTCCGTCGAGCGTCCGATCAAAGCGCCGACCAGTCCGCCTGCCACAGCACCAACAGCGGCACCGCCCCAACTATTGGTGACGACACCACCGATGATGGCGCCGGATCCGGCGCCGATCGCGGTGCCTTGTTCGGTCGCTGTACAGGATGCCAAGGTACCTACCAATGCACTGGCAAGAACGATTTTTTTCATCATTTTGGTTGCTTCCTAAATTCAATTTTTCGAACGACAGAAAGCAGATAGCCCGAGCATCCATGGAAGTCCAGAATCCATGACCGAGCCAAAGATGCCGGCGTCCCTGGGAAAAAAAGGGGCCTTCCCAGCGGCGGACCGGGAAAGCCCTTGACCTTTCGCGCGGCTTACCGAATCCGTGCGCGTCAGGCCGCCAACAACATGGATCAAGCTTGCCGCAAAGAACATTGGACCGAAGCCTGAAAGTGGCTGGACTTTGGTCTTAGTTTATCATTCAATTTCGATCAGAATGGAGCGCAGTGCGCGTTGCGGCCCCCCATAATTGTCTCCCTATTGGGGGGTGGTTTGGCCGAGGGGAAATTCCTAATGTCATCGCTGCGTTACGGACGCAGGAAAAAGATCCGACGGACTACCCCGAACACGTATGCCGCATTCTTGAGGCGGCCGGATTTCGGTAGACTACCATCCAGTCGCACGATGAAAACGTATCGAGCGGCGATTTCGACGCAATGTGCGTGCTCCTGAAAGTGGGCCCCTTCGAAAGCTCATTCACGAGAACCCCGGCCTGCGAGTGGCGGCCGAGCCTTGTTGCGTGAGGCTCTGGCTGCCTTGGGCGACCCTCCAGGGCAGCTTTTGGCTCCTATCGGGATCGTGACAGCGCGAGCCGGAACAGCGACCCGGCAATGAGCCTCCGGCCATTCAGAAAGGGCCGCTATCCACGGGCCGCGCAATGTCCGTTGCGGGCGGCGCAATGCGGAATATGACCATCCGGAAAAAATCCTCTCGTCGTCGGACCAGGATAGAGGTATCTTATCTGCTCGCGACCATCGAAAAATCGAAAATAAAATCGATCTGCGCATGTGACGGATCGCCGATGTCGTTGGCCAGTCTAAACGGAGGCTGAGATTGAGCACCGCGTTCACCAAGGAAGAAAGTGCCGAAACGGCTTCGGAAACTCTGCTGCCCGACCGTCCGATTTCACCTCACCCGAACCTGGTTACAGAAGCGGGATTGAAGGCGTTGGATTTGCAGCGCCAAAAAGCTCGTGAAGCCTACGATGCCGCAAGTACAATCGAAGACGTGAATGAACGACGGCGGCAGGCAGCAATCCCCTTGCGTGACATGCGCTACTTCAGCGAAAGAATTCGCACAGCACAGGTAGTCCCTGACCCTATGTCATTTGACATTGTTGCGTTCGGGAGCACGGTAACCTTTCGTCGCGACGACGGGCGCGTGCAGAAATATCGCCTCGTTGGAGAAGATGAAGCTGATCCGAAGACCGGGTCGATTTCCTTCGCATCCCCTGTAGGAACGTCTCTAATGGGCAAAGCTATTGGAGACATAGTCAATGTAGGTGATCAAGAGCTTGAGATCCTTGCCATCTCCTAGAGAAGCTGACGCCCCAAGGTCCAATCGCAAGAGACAGCTTGCCTCTGGCTGGAGCGACAATGAGGCCGGGCGACGGGAAAACGCGCTGAAGGGCCCTCGCTCACAGACCAAAGAACGGAAATTTTCTGAATTGCCCAAGTCGCAGAACGGCGCTGCGGCAGGAAAGCGTGCATGAAGTCGGTGCCTGGGATCGGTGAGATTGTTGATCATACCTTCACGCATGAGTGCGGCGACCATGGAGGTCCTTTGCACATCAACTTCAAGCATACGCAGACCAGCGACGCGGCGTCCCGCATTTCGAGCGCGCCGTAAAGCCCTATTGGAGATCAGCCAAGGGAGACACGGCCGGTCCATTCAGGGCGGTACCATCGACGGCAAATTGCGAACCGTGGCACGGGCAATCCCAGCAGCGCTCGAGAGAGTTCCAATGCACGTGGCAGCCTATGTGCGTGCAAGACGCCGAACGTTTGTAGAGCGTGCCGTCTTCGTCTCGGAAAGCGGCGATCTTGGTGAGGCCCACGCGGACGATGGCACCTTCTCCCGGTCGCAACTTGTCAAGGGAATCAATTTCTCCAGGGGCGATATACTCGACGAAATTCTTGATCGCTGTCGCGTTCTCCACGAGGTAGTCACCGATCGCCTTTGGCGTCTTGCGGGATGGCTCATAAAGTTCCCGCCAACGGCTGTTGCCACTGAGAATGAGATCTCGGATCAGCAGAGCAGCCACCACGCCATGGGTCATGCCTTCGCCGGAATCACCTGTCACCACGAACACCCGCTCGTTGCCCGGATTGCGGCCAATGAAACCGGCGTAATCGATGGTCTCCATCACCTGCCCCGACCATCGATGGGTCTCGACGCCGAGATCGGGCACTAGACGTCTGGTCCAGGACGTCAAAGCTGCGAACCGCTCGTCGCCGTCGTCGGCCGCGCCGGTCTTATGGTCTTCGCCGCCGACGACGAGAAAGTCCGTTTCGCCGTCGCCCGGCTGCAGACGCACGTAGTGGTAAGGGTCTTCAGTATCCCAGTAGAGCCCATCCGGAATAACATTGCGCCCGATCTCGAACGACATCGCATAGGTTCGGTAGGGCGCTTGTTTGGTGTGGAGGGCGACGCGGTCATTGATCGGCGAATTGGTCGCCACGACAGCCCATTTTCCAGTGACGACAAAGCCAGAGGCTGTCGCGACGCGGACACCACCATCAGTTTCCTCGACCTTTTCGACCACTGTGTCCCGGTAAAGGACGCTGCCGCGGGCGCGGAGGCCGACGGCCAGCCCGCGGAGATATTTGAGCGGGTGGAATGTGGCCTGACGGGCATAGCGAAGGGCGGGTGCCCCGGAGAACCCCGCAAACGGCAAGCCGGTGGTTCTTTCGACCGCGGCGCCGATTTGCAGTGCGGCATCGAGTTCGCGCTCGAGGTCAGCTTCCTGCACTCCAGACGACGGAAACAGAAACCCATCGACGCGTCTGAAATCGCACGCGATAGCCTCCATCTCCTGAATCGCTTCGATGCGATCGATCGCGGCAGATTGGCTCTCGTGGAAGTGCCGCGCCAGCTCACGCCCCCGCAGAGCGATGAGTTCGGAAAAATAGTCGTCGCATACCGATGTCAGATGCGCGGTCGTGCGGGCGGTCATGCCGCTTCCGATCTGGCCGCGATCGATGACGGCCACTTTCTTCCCAGCAAGTGCGAGCTCGTAGGCCACTGACAAGCCGGCAATGCCCGAGCCGACAACGACGACATCGACTTGGTCATCGTGGGGGAGTGGAACGGCGTCAGGCGCGACTTTGATCGGCGCCCATAAAGAAGCGGTTCTTTCATCGCTGACATTCATGGCCGACTTCTCCACAAATCTACACCTGCTAAATAGGAGAAAGAACGCAAAAGTTCCCCCGAACCTTGCTGAGCGGATCTTGGGATCACTCGGGCGGAAGTCGGCCTGCGGACCCCATCGCAGATGGTATATCGCGACAATGCGCAATCGCTTTCCAGCCTTCGCGCAGTTCCCCAACTCTCCCGAAATGCCACTGCAGGTGAGGTGAAGCTTTGTAATTTAGTAAACTCTAACGTATTATGGGATTTTACTTTGTGGAGATCGGATGTCGCGCGTCGAGATCGACCGCTACCGGACTGCGTCGTTGCGGGCCCTTTTGGAGCACGGAAAGATCCCATAAAGGCGGATTCTACCATGACGGCCGATTCGCGACGCTCGAGGACGCCGTCAGGCACTACGACCGTCACCTCGATGTCACCGATGAGGAGAGGAGCGATCTGATCGAGTACCTGAAGTCGATTTGACCGCTATTCGACAACGTTGACAGCTATTCGATAATAGGGAGGCAAGAACATGAAAAAGGATCGTGGTCCGGAGGTCAAAGGCCCGGCGCAAGGTCGCTCAAGCCAAGCGGTATCCCGACGGAAATTCTTGAAAGTGACGATGGCCGGCGTCGCGGTTACCGGTGCAGGTGCGCTTGGCTCCTGCATGACGGGCCAGCCTGTCGCACGCGGCGCTGGAACGACGCCGAAGTCTATGGCGCGCTACCAGAATTCGCCGAATAAGGGACGACGGTGCGGCGGGTGCACCCATTTCCTGGAGCCAAATGCATGTGAGATCGTTGCAGGTGAAATCAGTCCCAATGGCTGGTGCCGCTTCCACGAGCCGCGGCCGGCTTGAAGAGTGAGACCCAAGGTGGACGCGCCCGGTGAGCAGGACGGTAGATATGATCACGCCGGTCCCATTGCTGGCGAGAATGTTGGTGTTCTCCAGCGTAAAAACAAATGTTTTCAAGCCAACCACCAGCGAGGAGATCCTGAAGCCGCTCAAGGTGCACGATGGCTTTGAAGCCAGCGCCCGCAACATCGGGCAGGAAAGAACGTGATTGCCGTGAAGGAGTCGCTTCGAACCACCGCTTAGTGGCCTCCGACCTTGACGCTTCCACGGCACCGCTCTTCGAGATAGCCGTATGTTCCTAGCTCCGTTCATGGGGTGACGGCGGGCAACATGAATGCGGATGCACGATCGGCAAGCTCGAAGCGGGCATCAACGAACCTATTCGCCGGGCGAGCACGGGAGGCGAACTCGCCTTCGCGCCGGACGGAACGCTGCGGATCAATTTCGGGAGTTCCCTGCAATGTTCGTTTCGAGAGCAGCGAGGAAAAAGCGGCCGACCTGCGCCTCGATCTGGCGCCCACAAGACGCGGACGGAGCGTCAACCACGCCGCGCCGCCTCGATTGCAGCGACGTCGATTTTTCTCATCGTCATCATGGCCTCAAACGCGCGCTTTGCTTCATCACCGCCAGCCGCCAGAGCGTCGGTCAGTATTCGGGGGGTGATTTGCCAGGCCCCACTTGTCCTTGCACCATCCGCACGCGCTCTCCTCGCCGCCATTTTCGACGATGGCATTCCAGTAGCGGTCGGTCTCCTCCTGGCCGTCGGTGGCGATCTGGAACGAAAAGGCTTCGTTGTGTTTGAATACCGGCCCCCGTTCAGGCCGAGACAAGGAATCCCCGCAACTGTGAACTCGACCGTCAATACATCGCCCTCTTTGCCCGCCGGGGTGCGCGGTGCACGCCAGTCACCATGCTTTCGGGAAAGATCTCGGAGTAAAAGCGAGCGGCAGCCTCAGCCAGTAAGGGCAGGTAATCACGAAGAACTGCCCAGCATCTGCAGCGTGCTCAGCTTCCAACGAGACAACTTTCGCATGTCATTCATTTCCGACATGTCAGTCCCGGTCGAAACGCGGACGCCAGCCACGTACCAAGCCACGGCTCAGGGCGCTTTCCGCCAATGCGAGCTGCAGCCTCAAATGATGATTATCGGCCAACAGTGTCGCGATCGTCGCCTTGGCGTCGTCGTCATGAAAGGCGAGAGCGGCCTCGACTTCATAGTCGGCGTCTTCCCTTGTGACGGGCCGCATCAGGGAACCAGCCCTTCCGCCTTGGCGCTGCGAAGAACCGTCTCGACCGCGTTGTCCGGATCGCCGTCAGAGGTAAACCACACAGGTTTTCCCGAAACATCTTCCCAGTTACGCATGGTTCTGAACACGCCGCAGGAAAGCCCGCTTTCGCGATCTATGGCGACCTCGAACTGACCCATCGGCGAACCGAAGGCCATATCGTAGGCGCCTGCCACAAAGAGGCGTTTGCGATCCAATCCCGAGCCGGTTTTCAGCGCGTTGAGCAATCGTGGATGCGCTTCAGTAATGGCAACTTCGCAAGGCGGCGTCCAATAGGTGCCTTGTTCCAATTCTCTCTTGATCGGCTGCCGGGGCATGATCGTTCTCCCCATACTCAATGGGTTGCAACGGACGGACTCCCGCCGTTTGTTCCTATTATGTTCTCATGGTGATGAGAGTCAACAAATCTTTGAATGTGCGCCGCAAGGATCTAGCTCCCGAGACGGCTAACCGACCTTAAGAACAAGGTTCTGCCGCTCGACACTTCTGGAGTTTCACCCCTTTGCCGTTGCGTGAATAAGGCATGTTCTCCAGGTCCGAGCCGATTTGGGTGCAGCTTGAAATAGAATTCGTGACCGGACTTGGGATGCCGACGCCTGGTTCAGCCCAGGCCCAGGACCCGTCGGCTCCGTGCGAATGCGCGGCTCAGGTGAGTATTCAGGGCATGTAGACAGACTGCGGTCGCCGACGCGGGCGACGGGCGGCGCTGAAGGCCAGCGGGCATGTTCGCGGTTGGAGCAAAAGAGGAATTGAATGGAACCCGGACGTCATTCCTGGTGCTGCGTCGGAGGCTGCAGGTGAAGTATAAGCC
>NZ_JABEPH010000176.1:0-12212 GCF_013004495.1 Rhizobium sp. SEMIA 4085 | reverse complement strand
ATGTCCCGCAGGCCCTGCTTCGGCGACGGACTGCAAGGAAGTCAAGCCCAGGGTCAAACGCACCGCACCCCCCGGGACGAAAAGCAACGGCGCTGCAAAGCCGGCTCCGAAGCGTGCCGTCAGCCGCAAGTCTGCCTGACCGCATTCGATATTTGAGTTTCAAGATGCGGACGCTGCGCCAGCTGCGCCCGCAGCTGTTGTCATATGACTGAATTAATTGCGCTTTAGGGTGTCTGTAAAGCGTGGAACGTTCTGACGTGAGGGACGGATCGGCCGAAGACCCTAAAAGCGGTGTCCGCTTCAAAAAAGGCTGCAAAACGGCCAGCAATGGCGGAACCAATTTTCTCGTCGGCTGTTAATGGCGAAAATGGGAGGCCTGCCATGAATAGGGGTTACTTCGACACTATTCTCGTTTCGCTTATCGTGGCGGGTTGCTACATTTTGATCGCGCCGTTGTGAGGGCGGAGATGCTGATTTTATCACTCGCCGCGTTTCTCTACCTCGTCCTTGCGCTCGGTCTCGTCGTCGCAATCGACAACATGGTTGGCCTTGTCTTCCGCGAAACCCGCTCGCAGTCCTTCCGCCTGTTTAATTTCGGCAAGGCATTGTCCGGTTTCCAACGGCTTTCTCGCAAATAGCACAGCCGAAAGTCCAGATCGGTAGCCTTGCTTCTTCAACGTTAAGGTTATTTCGAAAATCCTCTTTCCGAACGCCCAAAGGCCTCTATTTTGCCTTTGGCAGATGGCCTGAATTCCCGAGCGAATTCGCCTCGTTGCGGCCCGATTATGAAGGCGGTTTGAATGACCCGACGCGAAGACGGCGTTTGGCCGAAGGGTGGCGGAAATATCGGCGAAATACTACGCAATGCCGACTTCAGCGTTTCAGGCCTTGGGCCTGTGAAGGGCTGGCCTGTTTGTCTCAGGTATATTGTCGAAGTTGTATTGAATTCGCGCCAGCCGAAATTCGTCGCCTGGGGGCCCGACCTTGCCTTCATCTACAACGACGCCTACGTGCCCATATTCCCGGATCGTCATCCAGGCGCGCTGGGCAAACCCTTCACTGAAGTCTGGAGCGATATCTGGCCGCAATTCGAACCGATCGTCCATGCCACGCTCCAAGGCGAATCTCATACTTTCGAGGAATTACTCATTCCGATGCGGCGGGACGGACGCACGGAGGACACCTGGTTCACCTTTTCCTACACGCCGCTTCGCGACGAAAAAGGCGCAATTGGCGGTCTGCTTTGTGCGACCATGGAAGTTTCGGCGCAAGTCATCGCCAAGCGGCGCGAGCGTCACGCGCTTGAAGAGCTGCGGTCGAAGTCCGACGCACTTTCGATCGTCAATGCAGCCGGTGCTGCAATCACGGCCGAACTCAATATCGATCGTCTGACACAGATTGCCGTTGATGCCGGCGTGGCATTGACGGGAGCGGAATTTGGCGCCTTCTTTTATAACGTCGATGACGGAGAAGGCGGAAGCTACATGCTCTACGCGCTTTCGGGCGTCGAGCGGAAGAACTTCGAAAAATTTCCGATGCCGCGCAATACGAAGGTCTTCGCGCCGACCTTCACCGGCGAAGGTGTCGTGCGTTCCGACGATATCCTACTTGACCCCCGTTACGGGCAGAACGCTCCTTATGCCGGCATGCCAAACGGCCACCTGCCGGTACGAAGTTATCTCGCAGTGCCGGTAAAATCCCGCAGCGGGGCAGTCATCGGCGGCCTCTTTTTCGGCCACGCGCAGCCCGGCCGCTTCACCGGTGCGGCGGAGGCGAGCCTTGTCAGCCTTGCCGGTCAGGCGGCCGTCGCAATCGACAATGCCCGGCTGCTGCACGCTGCCGACGTGGAGATCGCCCGGCGCAGCAGCATTGAAAGCCAACTGCGTAGACTCAACGAAACGCTGGAACTGCGCGTTGCCAATGAGATCGCCGAGCGCCAACAGGCCGAGGCTGCCCTGCAGCAATCACAGAAAATGGAGTCGATTGGCAAGCTCACGGGCGGTGTCGCCCATGATTTCAACAATCTGCTGCAGGTCATCTCCGGCAATCTCCAACTCCTGGGAAAGGACGTCCCGAACGATGGTCGCGCCAAGGAGCGGATTTCAAACGCACTTGCCGCCGTAGAGCGCGGCTCACGGCTGGCAAACCATTTGCTCGCCTTCGGCCGTCGTCAGGCGCTGGAGCCGAAGGTCATCAATATGGGTCGTCTCGTGACCGGCATGGATGATATGCTTCGCCGCGCGCTGGGCGAGGAGGTCGAAATCGAAACCATGGTTTCCGGGGGCCTCTGGAACACCTTTGCCGATCCGGTCCAGATTGAGAATGCGGTTCTTAACCTCACCATCAATTCGCGCGACGCGATGGAAGGATCCGGTAAGCTGACAATCGAGGTGGGTAATGCATTTCTCGACGATTCCTATTGCCGGATCCATCCGGAAGTGACTGCTGGTCAGTATGTCGTGCTCGCCGTTACCGATAGCGGGTGCGGGATGCCGCCGGAGGTCATGGTGCAGGCCTTCGAGCCCTTCTTCACCACCAAACCCGAAGGCAGGGGCACTGGCCTCGGGCTTTCGATGGTCTACGGCTTCGTCAAGCAATCCGGCGGACATGTGAAGATCTACAGCGAGGTTGGAGAAGGAACGACGATCAAGCTCTATCTGCCTCGTTCGTTCCAGACCGAGGACCGCGTGGCCAGCAACGAGGCACCACCATCGGTCGGCGGCACGGAAACCATCCTCGTCGCGGAGGACGACGACGGCGTGCGGGCCACCGTCGTCGAGATGCTGACCGATCTCGGCTATTACGTCTTGAAGGCCCGCGATGCGCAGAGCGCACTCACCGTTATCGAAAGCGGTGCGCATATCGATGTGCTCTTTACGGACGTCGTCATGCCCGGTGCGTTGAAGAGCCCCGAGCTCGCGCGCATGGCGCGCCAACGCCTGCCGAACATCGCAGTTCTCTATACCTCCGGCTACACGGAAAACTCGATCGTCCATGGCGGCCGCCTCGACCCCGGCCTTGAACTTCTCTCCAAGCCCTATACGCGGGAGGCGCTTGCGCGAAAGATCCGCCTGGTGCTTGCTCACAATGCCCACCGCCTCCATGCTACGGCCGGACCGGCCGACATCCCAGGTACCACACCCCCGGAGATCACGCATGCCAAACTCAAGCTGTTGCTGGTGGAGGACGATGCATTCATCCGCATGGACACGGCAGAAATACTTCACGACCTGGGTTATGAGGTGATCGATGTCGAAAGCGGGGAACAGGGTGTCGAGATCCTTGTGCATACAAAGATCGATATCATCGTCGCCGATGTCGGCTTGCCGGGCATGTCAGGACCCGCCTTCGCTGCCAAGGCAAGAGAAGTACTGCCATCCGTTGGGTTGGTATTTGCCACAGGAAACAGCGAGCTTCCGGACGCCAGCCGTTTCTCCGGCTCGGTCCTGCTGTCGAAACCCTTCAGCAGCAGAGCCCTCGACCTGGCTGTGAAGACCGCGACCCAGCAAAGGCCAATCGCTTAGCTGCACCAAGCATGCTCCTCCTGCGTCTAAATCCAGGCATGACTCCGGAACTTTTTGCAGGGCCTCGCGGTTCAATCTCTTTCCAAACAAGAGGAGGCAAATATGCCAAGAGGTGACAAGTCCACGTATACGGACAAGCAGAAACGCAAGGCAGAGCACATCGAGGAAGGATACGAGGGACGTGGCGTTTCCGAGAAAGAGGCGGAACGCCGGGCCTGGGCTACCGTCAACAAGGAAAGCGGCGGCGGCAACAAGTCCGGTTCGGGTCGCGGAAAGAAAGACACGCACGCAGCCTCTGAAAAAGGCGGTCGCAAAGGCGGCGCGGCATCGGCATCCCGCTCCGCAACCGAGCGTTCGGCATCCGCCAAGAAGGCAGCCGCGACGCGCAAGCGCCACGAAAATCAAGCCCATCACTGATATTGGAATGGCGCGCCTCCAAAGTGCGCCGTTCTGATCGAGCAGGTTCCGATGACCAAGGCGAAAAGGAGATGGTCGCAAGCGGTGAGCGAGCACAGCGACGCCATGGACCTCAAGGAAGGCGTTTTCAAATCCGACGATCCTAGGAAGATCGCCGCTTCGATCAAACACTCCACGGAGGCGAGCCGCCGCCGAAAATCTGGCCCCTTTCGCTCGGCCATGTCGATGCTGAGCTTCTATATCTACCGCGCCGGCGACCAGTTGACGAAGAAGAAAAAGAACACACTTGAACAGGCAAAGGAAGAACTGCGGAACGATTTCGGCCGCGAAACCAAGCGCTGAGGGAATGGATGGCATACGAGCTATATTACTGGGACGGCATCCAGGGACGGGGGGAATTCGTCCGCCTGTCGCTGGAGGAGGCGCGCACCGAGTATGTGGACGTCGCACGCGCATCCGGCAGCAGCCGGGGAACCAGCGCAATGATGAGCATCATGCGGAGCGGCTCAGAACCGCATATCCCGTTTGCGCCTCCCTTTTTGAAAGATGGCGACCTCATCATCCCGCACGTTGCCAATATCCTGCTTTATCTCGGGCCGAAGCTTGGTCTGGCGCCTAAGGAGGACGGCTTGCGCTACGTGTTGAACGGCTTGCAACTGACGATTACCGATTTCGTCGCCGAGGTGCATGACACGCACCATCCGATCGCCACCTCGCTCTACTATGAAGATCAGAAGGACGAGGCAAAGGCGCGCTCGGCCGAATTTATCAAGGAGCGCATCCCGAAATTCCTCGGTTATTTCGAACGGGTGCTGCAGCAGAACCCTCAAGGCCCGCAACATATCCTCGGCGATGCGCTGACCTATGTCGACCTCTCGCTCTTTCAGATCATTGAGGGCCTGAACTATGCCTTCCCCAAGGGCATGGCAGGTCATCAGACGAAATACCCGGCGCTATCGGCCCTTCATGATGCAGTGGCCAGGCGCCCGAACATCGCCGCCTACCTGAAATCGAAGCGGCGCATCGCTTTCAACGAGGATGGCATTTTCCGGCACTATCCGGAACTCGACAAGGCGGCTTAAGGAGACGGCCATGGCGCGGCAGACTTTCTGGAAAGGTTATCTCAAGCTGTCGCTCGTCACGGCGTCAGTCTCGCTGACGCCGGCCACGACCGAGAGCAATAAGGTCCGCTTCCATGTTCTCAATCGCAAGACCAGCAACCGGGTCGAAAGCCGCTATGTCGACAGCGTCACCCATAAGGCCGTGTCCGGAAAGGAACAGGTCAAGGGTTATCCGAAGGGCGAGGACGATTACGTCATTCTCGAAGACGACGAGATCGAGGAGGTCGGGCTCGAAAGCACCCGTACCATCGACGTCGATACTTTCGTGCCGCGCGGGTCGATCGATTGGATCTGGTACGACAAGCCGCATTTTCTGGCGCCGGAGGACAAGGTCGGTACAGAGGCCTTCTGCGTCATTCGCGAAGCAATGAGGGCAAACAACGTGGTTGGCATCGCAAGGCTGGTGCTCTATCGCCGTGAAAGGGCGGTGCTTCTCGAGCCTCAAGGCAAGGGCATCATTCTTTGGACGTTGCATTACGGCAACGAGGTCCGAGAGCCGGTCGCGCACCTCGATTTCGATACCAAAGTCGACAATCAGGTGCTCACCATGATGAAGCGCCTTATCAAGGAAGAGACGAAAGAGTGGAATGTCTCTATGGTGCAGGATCCGATTCAGAAGCGGCTGAAGACAATGATCCGCAACAAGACGAAGAGCCTCAAGCAGGCTGCGCCCGCAAAGAAACGGCCCGCTGTCAAATCGACCGGCAATGTCATCAATATCATGGACGCCCTGAAGAAGAGCTTGGCCGCCGAAGGCGAAAAACCGAGATCGCCGAGATCTCCCTGAGGGCAGCGGCCATTTCCGGCCCAAAATCGTCGTAAACGGAACGGCGCGCCCGCCATTCTTCACTAATCTGTTCGAAGCAGCCGGCATGGAGAGGAGCCATGTTCGGTTGGTCACATTTTCAACGGAGGAGATGAAAATGAGCAAGAACCGAGGCGTCGTCTATTTGCGGCCCGGCAAGGTCGAGGTCCGCGACATCGACGATCCGAAACTGGAAGCGCCCGATGGCCGCCGCATCGAACACGGCGTCATCCTGAAGGTAATCTCCACCAATATCTGCGGCTCCGACCAGCATATGGTCCGCGGCCGCACCACAGCCATGCCCGGTCTCGTTCTCGGCCACGAAATTACCGGTGAGATCATCGAAAAGGGCGTCGATGTCGAAATGCTAAGCGTCGGCGATATCGTTTCCGTGCCCTTCAACGTTGCCTGCGGCCGCTGCCGCTGCTGCAAAGCCCAGGACACCGGCGTCTGCCTGACGGTCAACCCTTCGCGCGCTGGCGGGGCTTATGGCTATGTCGACATGGGCGGGTGGATTGGCGGCCAAGCCCGCTACGTCATGATCCCCTACGCCGATTTCAATCTGCTGAAACTTCCCGATCGCGACAAGGCAATGGCGAAGATCCGCGATCTCACCATGCTTTCCGATATCCTTCCGACGGGCTTCCATGGCGCAGTGCGCGCCGGCGTCGGCGTCGGGTCGACGGTCTATGTCGCAGGCGCGGGTCCCGTCGGCATGGCCGCTGCCGCTTCTGCCCGCATCCTTGGCGCGGCCGTTGTCATGATCGGCGATTTCAACAAGGATCGGTTGGCCCACGCCGCCAAGGTTGGCTTTGAACCGATCGACCTTTCCAAGAGCGACCGCCTCGGCGACATGATCGCTCAGGTCGTCGGCACCAATGAGGTGGACAGCGCCATCGACGCCGTCGGCTTCGAAGCCCGCGGTCATTCGGGCGGCGAGCAGCCGGCAATCGTGCTCAACCAGATGATGGAGATTACCCGTGCGGCCGGTTCGATCGGCATTCCGGGCCTCTACGTCACCGAAGATCCAGGCGCCGTCGACAATGCCGCAAAGCACGGCAACCTCTCGCTCCGTTTCGGCCTCGGCTGGGCAAAGGCCCAATCCTTCCACACCGGCCAGACGCCTGTCCTAAAATACAACCGCCAGCTGATGCAGGCGATCCTCCACGACCGCCTTCCGATTGCCGACATCGTCAATGCCAAGGTGATCTCACTGGAAGATGCTGCGCAAGGCTATGAGAGCTTCGACCAGGGAGCCGCCACCAAGTTCGTTCTCGACCCGCACGGTGAGGTTGCGAAGGCAGCCTAGTTGATGGAACCAACGCGTTGTCAGTCTCTCCTCAACAGGAGAGGCTGACGGCCAGGCGCTAACGCTTCATCTTTTTCTCAAGCGGCTTTGCTGCCGCAAAGAACCCGCCCCATGGGTCGTTCGGCAGCGCGTCGAGCCGCGGCGGCGTGTTGTCGATGGTGAAATGGGCCGGGCCGATGTCGGCGGTGAGTTCGGTCCATTCCAGCGGCATCGACACGGCCGCTCCCGGCCGAGCACGCGTCGAATAGGCGGCGACTGCGGTATTGCCGCGGCCATTGCGCAGGTAGTCGATGAAGATCTTGCCGGTGCGTTCGGCTTTCGTCGCCTTTGCGATGTAGCGGTCCGGGCTTTCTGCGGCCATGGAGTCCGCCAGCCGTTTCGCAAAGGCCTTCACCTCCGCCCAACCTGCTTTTGGCTTCAGTGGCGTGACCACATGCAGACCCTTGCCGCCGGAGGTCTTGACGAAGCCGGCAAGTCCTTCGTCCTCCAGGCGCTCTTTGATCTCGCGGGCAGCAGCGATGACATTATCCCACGCAACCTCGCCGCCCGGATCGAGGTCCATGGTTATCATGTCCGGTTTCTCCCAACTGTCCGTCGTCGCGCCCCAGGGATGAATTTCGAGCACAGCCGATTGAACGAGGGCCACCAAACCATCGAAATCGGCAATGCGCAGCAACTTTTCTCCGCCCCTGTCCTTCGGATCCGTGATCTGTTCGATATTCTCGTTCATGCCCTTCCAGGCGTGTTTCTGAAAGAAACGCTGATGTCCTTCAATGCCGTCTGGCAGACGCAGCAGAGCCAAAGGACGATTGACCACGTACGGCTCCATGAAGCGCCAGACCTGCGCGTAATAATTGGCAAGTCCTTCCTTGGTAACGCCTTCGTCCGGCCAGTAAACGCGATCCGGATGGGTCAGCGTCACTTGCGATTTCGGCAGGCTTTTTGCGGTCGTCTTTTCCATCTCGCGCACCACGTCCTTCGCCAGTTCCTCGCGCAACCGCGGAAAGCGGCGCGCGGCAGGTTACCATCGGCAGACCACGCGCGAAACTCCACCTCCGCGCCAAGCGCCAGTCATAATGCGGCCGCGTGGCATCGTGCTTTTGAATGACGAAACTGTTTCTCCGACTGCGGCCTTTGGCGCCGCGCGGTTCAGGGGTGATCCTGAAGTTGCGTTTTGCCTGACAGGTCTCGTGCGCCATGGTCAGCCAGCTTTCTTGCCGCGGCTATCGGAGGCAGGGCGCTGCGCCGTGCCTTTCGCAGGCGCTTTCTTTTCACTCAACTTGGCACTCTGGCGCAGCGCCTCCATCAGATCGACAACCTTGCCCTCCGGCTTCGGCTTCCTCTTCGGCAGTGCCCTTCCCTCGACCTTGGCCTTCACCAATTCCGTCAGCGCCGCCTCGTAGCGATCCTCGTATTCGCTCGGCTCGAACACGCCCTTCTTCGTAGCGATGATATGACCGGCAAGCTCAAGCATCTCCTTGTCGAATTTGATGTCCGGAATGTCCTTGAAGATCGGATCGGCAGAACGAACCTCGTAGTCGAAGTTCAACATCGTCGCGATGACGAAATCCTCACGCGGGCGGATCAGCAGGGTCCGGTTGCGCCGGAAGAGTACGGCCTCGGCAAGCGCTGCCACCTTGTTTTCACGCATGCTCCTCGCAATCAGGCGCAGCGCCTCTTCGTCATTCTCATCGACAGGTGCAAGATAGTAAGGACGGTCGAAATAGAGCTTGTCGATTTCATCGAGAGAAATGAAGCTCTGGACGTCCATGACCTTGTCGCTCTCGGGCATGACATTGGCAATCTCGTCGCCTTCGATGACAATGTATTCGCCATTGTCCATCCGGTAACCCTTGACCTGATCCTCGCGCTCCACAGGCCTGCCGGTCTCGCTGTCCACGAACTGACGCTCGACGCGATGGCCGGTCTTCCGGTTGATGATATTGAAGGAGAGCCGGTCCGATGCGGAAATTGCCGTATAAAGCCCGACGGCGCAGACAAGGTCGCTGATCTTCAGATGACCTTTCCAGCTTGCCCGCGCTGCCATCCCCGTCTCCTGCGTATCGATCAGAGCCTGCTTCCGCTCTTGTCCGTTTCAAGCGGCACGAATCGCCAGCCGCCGCCCGGAGCCGGAAAAGCCAGCGTAGCGTCGCCGTCGCCGATCTTCTGGCGGGACGCTGCGCGTTTGGCGTGATTGATCGCTTCTTCGACGGTCGCATAGGTTTCGGAAAGCGTGCCACCGAGCTTGTATGCCCAGCCTTCGTCATGCGGCACAATCTGATAGGTAATGTCGACCATGATCCTGTCCTCTCTTCAGTCGTCATCGCGTGGCGCTGCTTTGCGGCGCTCATCCAAGGCGATAATTTTTTCGACGGATGCGATATCGTCGCTGGTAACGGGCCGCACGGGGTCCGCGGCGATCGCTTCGAGCACTTCGTCTGAAAGCGCGCCGTTGCGAATTGCCCATTCCAATGTTTCCCGCGTTTCCCGCTCTGCCCTCAGCTGAGCATAGAGTGCCACGATCAGCCGGTCGCGGGGATCGAACTCGCTCTTCGGCGCCATGTTCCGGATGTTCGGCATGCAGGTGGCCCTTCAAGATTTCTCCTGATCAAAGCTTTTCAACTGATTACAGCCCGAAAAGTTCCGATATTTCAGCACCAAAGCGCGACTGGGCGATGCTTGGCTACGAATGACCTGTCCTTGGAGGGGCAGGTGCCCTGAACAAAGTCCATGATGGAATCGAGTTTTCCGGCAAAAAGTCACAAGATGCAGCATGCTCGGAAACGAATGGAGGCGGGATGCGGTCTGGCTCGCCTTCAGATCCGAGTCCCTGCCATCCTTCGGCGCCTGCCGACACGCAACCGCTTCCTGAGCGGCACTGAAGCCGAGGCGCCGCAGTCCAGGATCTCGAAGTCGTGAGGCGCTCGTGGCAACAGTCGACGTTCTTCGTGAACACAGCCCCCCAATGAGTTCAATTCGAGGGGCTGCACGATCTGGCAAGCCCAAGCCAGAAAATGGAGCCGTTATTCGCGTTGGAAAAACTGGCCGTCCTCGGATGGCCCCGCAGCTCCGGTTCAACGAGCCTAAGCATCCGTCTGTTAGGAATTTGTTGACCATAAAGTGGTTCTACTGAGCGCGACGGATGCGGACCTTCCGCACGTCGACGAGTGTTTTTGTGTGAGACGGGATTGTTCGTGTCGAAATATCCAGTGAAAGGGCTCTGGGGTGGAGCATCGGACGGCGCGGTCGCCGCACTCCTTTCGCGTGCAGGACGGCTCGTCACGCATGCCATCCTGCGAGCTCTGCTCGCGCTCTCCGCGCTTATCGGTTCTGCATCTTTTGCCACCGCGGAAGATCGTACGCTGAAGCTGTTCTTTACTCATACGGGCGAGAGGGCGACGATTACCTACAAGCGCGACGGAAGGTTCGATCCAAAGGGCCTGTCCCAGATAAACCGGTTTCTGCGCGACTGGCGAAGGAACGAGCCGACCCGGATGGATCCCCGGCTCCTTGACCTGGTCTGGGAAGTGTACAAGCGCAGCGGCGCGAAGGACTACATCCACATCGTCTCCGCCTACCGTTCTCCGGCCACCAATAACATGCTCCGCAACCGTTCGCGCAGTACGGGCGTCGCCAAGAAGAGCCAGCACATGCTTGGCAAGGCGATGGACTTCTACGTTCCAGGTGTGAAGCTCTCGACGCTGCGTGCACTTGCAATGCAGATGCAGGCCGGTGGTGTCGGATATTATCCGACATCGGGATCGCCGTTCGTGCATCTCGACGTCGGCAACGTCCGGGCTTGGCCCCGCATGTCTCGGCAAGAACTTGCTCGAATATTTCCGAACGGGCAGACGATGCATCTGCCAGCCGATGGCCGGCCGCTGCCGGGATATATCCAGGCGGTTGCGAACTATAGGAAGCGCGCCGGCGCCGCCTCGGCCCAGATCGCCAGCACCCCTGGAGAAGACGATGACGCAGGAACCTCGGGCCGCGATACGATAGACAATAGCCTCGTGACGGCGCTCCTGCCCACGCCGCGAAGCCGCGCATTGAATGCGCTGGCCTTGCAGACCGACGCGGTCGATCGTGACGACGAACGGTCCTCCCTGGATCTTTCATCGTTCCCGATCCCGATACCGGCAGTGCGGCCAGCCGACTTGGGGGCCGACGCCAAGCGGGAGATTGCTTCGATTGGCCCAATCGGCGTGCTTCCGGATAAACGGACACCTGCATTGCCGACCTATAGCGGCTTCAAACCGTTCGCCGCCGCTCATCGCGCCTCACAAGAGGACGCGAACATGATCGCCTCCCTGCCATTGACCGCCTCCTGGGAGGAGGCAGATCTATTCGGATCGATTTCAGACGCGGCGCTGATGAATTGGGCGTTGCATCCCCCGGGCGCGGTGATTGGAATGAGAGCGCCTCGCGTTTCCCGCCGCACGGTTCATCATGATCCGGATGCCGCATCCGGTACGAACATCATTCCGGTCGCCGCCACCGGCCGGTTCGACGCCGACCGGTTTGCCTCACCCCCCGAGGGCTAAGCCCATTCGTCATCGCGGCGGCTTTGATCCTCCGAAGGTCTTCCCCGTCGGCCCCTTGCTTCGGAGATCGGCCCGCCCTCTGAAACTGCAGGAAGGCCGATATCCATATCCTTCTTCCACCTTCCTCGTCGAATTCCGGAAAAGACTGGGATAAGAAGTGACTGCCGCTGTCTCTGACTTCCCGGCAAAGAGCCACCTCGATGCACCGCGCGATGCCGCCCCGGAAGACAAGACATGTATGATACCAAACCTGTCCCAGTCCTCTTGACCGCCTGCCACGCCTGCGAGGCGTCGTGCTGGCTGCCGTGATGATCCTGATCGCGATCGATCAGCGGCTGCGTGCAGACGGCGCTGGACGATCTCGGCGACGCTGCTCCTCGGATCTCGACCAAGACAATGGCGGAGATGCGCAAGAAGAAAATGTCGCCTCAAAGCCCGGTGCTCGTTCGGACCTGTCGCTTAGACACACACACGGGCCCACGTGACTCCTGG
>NZ_JABEPH010000175.1:0-12226 GCF_013004495.1 Rhizobium sp. SEMIA 4085 | reverse complement strand
CCGTAGACGGGATCAAGAAAATGCCGGACCCGCAGCGGCGCAAGGCGATTGAAACCGTGCTTGGCCTTCGCGGCATCGCGCGCGTTTCGCTGAATGGCGAAATCCTCGTCGAGCCCTCCAAGCCGATCGTCGACTTCGGCGGTGTGCAGGTCTCGCCGCCGGCTGGCAGCTTCACCCAGGCGACGAAGCCAGCCGAAGAGACGATGGCCGAGCTGGTGCTTGCCCATGTCGGCAAGGCAAGGCGCATCGCCGATCTCTTTGCGGGCGCCGGAACTTTCTCTCTTCGGCTTGCCCGGATCGGGCGCGTGCATGCCGTCGAAGGCGAGGAGAAGGCGCTCGCCGCCCTCGACCAGGCGGCGCGCAAGACACAAGGGTTGAAGCCGGTCAGCGTCGAGAAACGCGACCTTTTCCGCCGCCCGCTGATGACGTCCGAGCTGAAAGTCTATGACGCTGTGGTCTTCGATCCGCCTCGCGCCGGAGCCGAGTTCCAGTGCCGCGAGCTCGCCCGTTCGACAGTGAAGAAGATCGCCGCCGTCAGCTGCAATCCGCTGACATTGGCGCGCGACCTCTCCATTCTCATCGAGGGCGGCTACCGGATCACCGGCGTCACGCCGATTGACCAGTTTCTCTGGACCTCGCATGTCGAGGTGGTGGCGACGCTGGAAAAATAGGCCCCCCAGGCTCTCATTGAGCCATCGCGATCCAGCGCGCGAATGAAAATGCCCGCGCCAACGCGGGCATTTTTGGTTTGAAGCGGCAGGGGTCAGGCGGCGCGGCGGCTAGCCGAAGCCGTCGTTGCGTGCGCCCCGGGTTGTAGGTTGAACTGCGCCAGAAGCTGCATCAGCTTTGCGGCCTCGGTTGCGAGGCCGTGGCTTGCCGCTGTCTGCTCTTCGACCATTGCAGCGTTCTGCTGTGTGCCCTGATCCATTGTGTTGACGGCCATATTGATCTCGTGGAGGCCGGTCGATTGCTCACGGGTGGCCGTGACGATCGCGCCGACATGGCGGCTGATTTCCTGCACCTGCAGAACGATCCCCTCCAGTGCTTTGCCGGTATCGCCGACCAGCGTCACACCGGAGCGAACCTGGGAATTCGAGGCCGTGATCAGGCTCTCGATCTCCTTGGCCGCCATGGCGGAACGCTGCGCCAGTTCCCGAACTTCCTGCGCGACGACGGCAAAGCCCTTGCCTGCCTCGCCGGCCCGTGCGGCTTCGACACCGGCATTGAGCGCCAGAAGGTTCGTCTGGAACGCGATATCGTCGATGACGCTGATGATGTTCGAAATCTGCTCGGACGACTGCTCGATGCCGTTCATCGCATCGACCGCCTTGCGGACGATCTCGCCGGATTCTTCGGCGCCGGCGCGTGTGCGGTTGACGAGATTGCCTGCTTCCTCGGCGCGGCGGGCGGTGTCCTTGACGGTGGTCGTGATTTCCTCGAGTGCTGCGGCAGTCTCTTCGACTGACGCTGCCTGCTGTTCCGTGCGGTGGGCGAGACCATCGGCAGCCGTGCGGATCTCCGACGCACCGGCATCGATCGCATGCGCGTTGCGGCCGACGCTCTGGAGTGCCGCATGCAGCTTGCCGACGGCCGTGTTGTAGTCGCTGCGGAGACGGTCGAGATGCACGGCGAACGGCGTTTCGATGCGGTGGGCGAGATTACCCTCCGAAAGCGCTCCCAGCGCACCCGCCAGCGCATCGACGGCGGTACGGATTTGCGCCGCCTCCAGCGCTTTTTGCGCTTCGCGATCCTGACGCTCGCGCTCGCTCAGTGCGCGGCTGGTCTCGGCCTCTCCTTCCAGGCGCTCGCGGTCGATTGCGTTGGTCTTGAAGACGGCGACCGCTTCGGCCATCGAGCCGATCTGATCGCGGCGTTCCTCCCCGGGAATGGCGGCGGAGAGATTGCCGGCTGCCAGGTTCTGCATCGCAGCTGTCATGGCGGTGACCGGGCGAATGACGAGACCGTGCAGGAGCCAAGCCATGGCGACGATCATCAGGCCAACGGCGAGAAGCGTGGCGATGGTCGCTGCGATGCGGAATTCGTCCAGGGACGCGAAGGCTTTGTCGCCGTCAACGACGAAGCCTAGATGCCACTCGACCGTCGGCAGGCCGTCAACCGGCAGGAAGCTGACGAGAGCCGGTTTTCCGTCGAATTCGCTCTCGACCAGGCCGGGACCGATCGACGGCGTCGCGTTCGGGAAGGCATCGGCAAGTGTCTTGGTAACAAGCTTTGCATCCGGATGGATGAGAATCTGGCCGCTCTTGTTGACCAGGAAAGCCATGCCCTGGCCGCCGAGATCGATCTCCTTGATCATCTTCACCATGGTATCGAGCGAGAAATCGCTGCCGACCACGCCGGCAAGCTTGCCGTCGCGCTTGACCGGAACGGCAGCACTGATGATGAGGTCGCCGCTCGAGGCGTCGGTGTAGGGCTCGGTCAGGACGGGCGCATCGGCCTTGACAGCATCCTGATACCACGGGCGCTTGCGCGGATCATAGTCCGCCGGGAGCGGCAGGTCCGGCCAGGACGTGAAGACGCCCTGTTCGTCGCCGAGATAGGTACTGACGAAGTGCTTCGTCAGGACGTCGTTCTGCAGCACGCTGACAACGCCGGCGCGATCGACAGCCTTTGCGGAGGCGTTTGCGACCATCGCGGTCAGCGTGACGCGACCGTTCATCCAGTTGGCAAGGCTGCGTGCAGCCTGCTCGCCGGAAGACTGGATATTCGCTTCGATCGAGGCCGCCGTGACGCTGCGCTGCACAAAATTGATATAGGAGGAAAAGGCGACAAAGGCCGCGAGAACCACGGCAGACGCGGCGACAAGGATGCGCGTCATCAAATTCGTCTTCTTTTTCAAGATGCGGTCCTTTCGGATCGTCTGCCGTCCCATCGGCGCACAGGAACGCGGGGCGGGAGCGGAACAGGCAGATGGCTCATGGAGACAAGGATGCGCAAAGCGCCTCATGCGCCCGGACGACCGAATGGAATCAACTCGTCACCCCCTGATTATTAGGGGCTACTTAAAACAGGCTTAAAATTTAGCAAAAATCCTGTGCCCCGCATCAGCGCCGCATGAAGGCCTCGAAAGCCGCACGGGCTTCCGCGCTCTTCAACTGTGCGGCAAAATGCCGGGCCTCGTCATCGATGCGCGCAATGACTTCGGCACGGTCGCCGCGGATGAGATCACGAGCAATCTTCAAGGCTTCCGGGGGCTTGGCGGCGAGTTTTGCGGCGGCAGCAAGGGTTAGGGGCTCAACGTCCGGCGCGGAGCAAACCCTCCAGACCAGCCCGGCATCCTTTACCTCCTGCGCGGAGAATGCTTCACCTGCAGCAAGCAGGGCGAAGGCGCGCTGATGACCCATGATGCGCGGCGCGAGCAAGCTGGAGGCAGCTTCCGGCACGAGCGCCAGGTCGACGAAAGGTGTGCGAAACTGGCTGCGGTCGGAGGCGACCGTCAAATCGCAATGCATGTGCATCGTCGTGCCGATGCCGATCGCCAGCCCATCGACGCCGGAAACCAGGGGCTTTTCGGCATTGACGAGCGCATTGAGGAAATCGAGAAGCTCGCGGCCAAGGGAGCCACCCATCGCCGCCGCAAGGAAGTCGCCGATATCGTTACCTGCGGAAAAAGCGCCTTCCGTGCCGAGGAAGACCGTCGCCCGGATGGCGATGTCCTCATTCGCGGCCTTCAGCGCTTCGGTCATCCGCACATACATGGCGCGGGTGATCGCGTTCTTCTTTTCCGGGCGGTTGAAGCGAATGATCTGTACGCCGGGATGGGCAGCGGATTGTTCGACGATGATGTGGTCGGACATGATGATCCTCAGGCAAGAGCAATGCGGGCAGCGGCGAGGCTATCTGCGCCGTTGATGACGCGATCCTTCAAGGCGGCGGTTTCCGACAACAGATTTTCGGCGGCAAAGCGGCAAAGCGCAATGCGCCTTTCGTCTGCACCGTCAGATACCCTGGCAAGACCGCCTTTGGCGAGGTAGGAGCCGGTCAGGGCGAGCCCGAAGAGGCGCTGATAGGGCGTCGCTCCCGAAAGGGCATCGGCCACCTTGCCATCTGCCTGCACCTTCAAAAGCCAGCCGGTTGCCTGTTCGAGATCGGCGATGGCCGAATCAAGCCGCGCTGCCGTTTCGCCAAAGCCATCGAGATTGGAACTGC
Organism: Rhizobium sp. SEMIA 4085; assembly: GCF_013004495.1. Lineage (NCBI taxonomy): Bacteria > Pseudomonadati > Pseudomonadota > Alphaproteobacteria > Hyphomicrobiales > Rhizobiaceae > Rhizobium > Rhizobium sp. SEMIA 4085. The sequence continues at coordinate 8,059 of NZ_JABEPH010000175.1, read as the reverse complement.
GCACCTGATCAGCGATATCGCGAAGCTCGGCGAGGAAACCTTTCACGTGATCGCCGTTCGAAAGCGGCAGCTTGCGGCTGACGAGATCGATCGCCTGGATACCGTTGGTGCCTTCGTAGATCGGCGCGATTCGAGCGTCGCGCAAGAAGCGGGCAGCGCCCGTCTCCTCGATGAAGCCCATGCCGCCATGGACCTGAATGCCGAGCGAGGCGACGTCGACGCCCGCATCGGTCGAGAAGGACTTGGCGATCGGCGTTAGAAGCGCAGCGCGTTCCTGCCAATGCTGCTTGTCTCCACTGGCGCGATGCGACATGTCGATCGCGTGGGCGCAGGCATAGGAAATGGCGCGGGAGCCTTGCGTCAGCGCCTTCATCGTCAGCAGCATGCGGGCAACGTCGGGATGTTCGATGATTGGGCTCATGCCGCTGCCGCTCCAGCCGGGCGCCCTGCCCTGCGTGCGCTCCATGGCATAGGCTATCGCCTTCTGCGTCGCGGCTTCGGCGATCGCGACACCCTGCATGCCGACCGTCAGTCGGGCTTTGTTCATCATCGTGAACATGCAGTTGAGACCCTTGTTCTCCTCGCCCACGAGCCAGCCGACCGCCCCCTTCTCGCCGCCGAACCTGCCGTCGCCATAAATCATCGTGCAGGTGGGCGATCCGTGGATGCCCATCTTGTGTTCCAGCGAATGGCAAAAGACGTCGTTGCGGCGACCAAGCGAGCCATCGTCGTTGACAAGGAACTTCGGGACGAGGAACAGCGAAATGCCGCGCGTGCCGGCCGGTGCATCAGGCAGGCGCGCGAGGACGAGATGGATGATGTTGTCCGTAGCGTCGTGCTCGCCCCAGGTGATGAATATCTTCTGGCCGAACAGGCGATAGGTGCCGTCATCGCGCCGCTCGGCCCGGCTCTTCAGCGCGCCGACGTCCGATCCTGCATGCGGCTCGGTGAGGTTCATGGTGGCAGTCCACTGGCCGGAGATGAGCTTCGCCAGGTATTTGTGTCGCAGTTCCGGGCTGCCGTGGGCGCTCAGCGCCTCGACCGCACCCATCGTCAGCGTCGGGCAGAGCGCGAAGGCTGTGGCGCCGGAGTTCCACATTTCAAGCGCGGCGACGTTCAGCATGTTGGGCAGGCCCTGGCCGCCATATTCCTCGGGGCCTGTCAGTCCGTTCCAGCCCCCTGCGATCCAGTCCTGATAGAGTTTCGCCCAGCCATCCGGGGTCTTCACTTCGCCGTCAACCAGACGAGCGCCCTGCCTGTCGCCGATATCGGCCAGCGGGGCGACTTCTTCCGTCGCGAAACGACCAGCTTCGTTCAGGATCGCGTCGACGAGATCCTCGCCGAGGTCACCGAGCAGGCCTTTATCGATCGCGTCGCTCAGCCCTGCGACATGTCTCAGAGTAAACGCGATGTCCTCGACGGGCGCCTTGTACATATCATCTCCTCGCATCTCAAACGGAACCGTGGTTCCAAGCCTCCGATGGCAGAGCTAATTGATTTTTACGTAAACGTCAATTTCGAATTCGGCGTTTCAGAATTGACGACATCTTGCCGCTCGCAGGTCTTCACACTTGCACAAACAACCGTCATGGAGAATCTCTAAACAGACTGATCGCATCGAAAGGATCGCGACCGATGGATACATTGCCCGCCAATATACCCGGCCTCGTCTGGGCCTACAGTTTTCCGGCAGGAAGCGGCAAGGCAGTGCGCCTGCACAACAGTGCGTTTCCGGCAGAACTGGTGTCCGGCAACGGCTTTTACTGGCTGCATCTCAACCTCGCCGATGCGCGCGTCCCCGCCCTGCTCGAGACGCTGGACGGCCTTTCCGAAGATGCCAAGACGGCTCTCACAACGCGCGATACGCATGCAGCGCTTACCGTGGACGAGCAAATGCTCTACGGCACGCTCATCGACTGCCAGCGTGAATTCGATCAGGATACCAACGATCTCGGCTGGCTGCATTTCGCAATCGCCGATCGCTTCATCATCACCACCCGTCTGCAGCCGCTGCGCAGCGTCGAGCGGGCGCGCGCGATGATCGAAAAGAATCCGGCAAAATTCTCCCGGCCGGTGGACCTCTTCGAACTGCTGGTGATCGAGTTTCAGCGCACGCTGATTTCTGTTGTCATGGAGCTCACCGAAGAGCTGAACCTCATTGAGGACTTCGTCTACGACAACGTTTCGCGCGATGAGCGGCGGCGGCTGGCGCCGGCACGCCGCACAATCGTACGCCTCCACCGGCACCTTAGAAACGTGTTGACGCTCATGCGGCGGGCCTCGGCCTCCGACGAGGACGAGATGCCCTTCGGCTTCGAGGATATCGCCGGGCGGCTAACGAGCAGGCTGGAATCGGTCGACCACGATATCTATGCATTGCAGGAACGCGCCCGCTTGTTGCACGAGGAAATCGACTCGAAGCAATCCTCCGAGACCAACCGTCACCTCTACATCCTTTCGATCATGACAGCCTTCCTGCTGCCGCCAACGCTGGTGACCGGCTTCTTCGGCATGAATACGGCTAATCTACCCTTCGCCGAAGGACCTGGCGGTACGGAATACGCGGTGGCGCTCCTTATCGCTTCGGTGCTGCTTGCCTGGTGGCTGCTCAAGCGGGTCAATATTCTCTGACAAGAAAAATCGCTGTCCAATGCACTGCTGCCATGGACGCGTATCGAAATAGCGCAGACTTTGCGTGCCGGCTCGTACTTCGTCGCGCAGAAACAACATCAAAGTGCGTGCACTCGACGACATTATACTGGGTGTAAATGATGTTGCGGTGACCTGCCGCTTCTACGAACGCGTGCTCAGCATGGAGGTCCGGGAGGAGCGATCCGGGAAGTGGTCATTGCATTTCGGCGCCAACAAGATCAGCCTTCAGGACGCCGGTGCACCGCCAAACATAGCCCCGCGAAACTGTCCCGGGCAGCGGTAACTTCTGTTTGCTAACCGATACCCCGCTGGACGCGGTCATCCTGCAGATCAAGCGCCAAGGCGTGGAAATTGTCGACGGGCCGGGCGAGCGGGCCGGAGCGATGGGTAAAATCCCGTCCGTCTACTCCAAGGATCCGGACGGCAACCTCCTCGAGAGGTGAGCAACTGGCTCTATATTGAGCGCATCGAGTCGAGACGAAGGCTTTGCGGTGCGCGTTCGTTCTCTGGCGCAAAGCAGCCGCCATAGTGCCGTCCTCTCGAGGTGGGCTGGCGGCGTTTGTATTCACTATCGAAAAGCCCGGCAGTGCTGCCGGGCTGATCGGTTCAAAAATTGTATTGAGCCTCAATTGTAAGGCGAATAGCATTGCTGCCGCGGGCCGTTATAGGGCTGGAACGTATTGTCGTAAGCCCGGTATGAACGGTAGCGGTTTGCGCACCAGGCGACGTGACCGCCGCCGCCACTGTAGGCCGGCGGAGCGACGTAGCGCGGCTGCGAGGCGATCGCGCCACCGATTAAGGCGCCGGCGCCGAAAGCAGCCAGCGGATACCAGTAGCCGTTATAGTGACGATAGCCAGGGCGCGAATAGCGATAGCCGCGATAGCCGCCATAGTAACCAGGGCGATATGCGGGTCTGTAACCCGGATAGTATCCGGGACGATAGCCCGGGCGATAGTAACGGCGATACTGAACGTTCTGCACGTCCGAGGATTTTTCCATCTGCGGTGCTGCCGGCATCTGAATGGCCTGGGACGGCACGAAGCTCGTCAGGACAACAGCGGCGGAAAAGACGGCACTGACAATTTTCTTACTGAGCACATTCATTGTATTCTCCAATCCCCAAGCGCGAATCTGGCCTCGCCTGTAACGTATGGGTGCGGAAAATGTTCCCAACACGCGCCGTTCGGCAGGGATTGCGTTTCTACCGGAACGCAAATGAACCGGGGATTAACCGGTTCATTCCTGCAATTGAAACGGGAAGAGTCAGGCGACGTCGGAAAGCTTCGCCTGATCGCCCTGGAGGCGGTTCACCATGAAGTTCGAATACCATTCGAGGAACTGCATGACGCCGCCTTCATGGAGCATCGAGTAGGGACCGGGCTCATAGGCCGGCGAATGGATGCCGAAGGCATTCTCTTCGACGATGCGGCGGTCCTGATCGTTGGTTTCCGTCCAGACGTGCGTGAGTTCCTCGAGATTGTAGTCCACGCCTTCGACGGCGTCCTTGTGCACGATCCACTTCGTCGTGACGGCTGTCTCGTTGGCGCTGAGCGGCAGGACGCGGAACGAGATCGCGTGGTCGCCGAGCAGGTGGTTCCAGGTCGTCGGATAGTGAAAGAGCAGCATAGTTCCGATGCGGTCGATCTTAACATCCTCCGAAAGCGGGCGCTTGACGGCACTCTTGCCGGACATGGTGTAGCTTTCGGCATCCTCGATCAGCGGCATGCGGGCGGTACGGAACTGGCCGTCCGGCGAGATCTGGAACTTGCTCGGAAGGCCCGCCGCCTCGCAGCGCGCCCAGTGACCGGCGATTTCCGGGTCGTCGGCGCCACCGTCCGTGCCGGTGACGCTCGGGGCTTCCGGATAGGTGCGGCAGAGTTCCGGATGGTTGGCGGCGCAGTGATAGCACTCGCGGTTGTTTTCCCAAACGAGCTTCCAGTTGCCCTTCTCGATAATGGTGCTCTGGAAGGCGATCTTGCCTTCGCTCAGACGGTGGGGAAGCAGATAGGGGCTGACCATGTCGCGAATCGGCTGGAAGTCCGGTGCCTTTTCTGCCAGGCAGATGAAGATGTAGCCCGCAAAGTTCTCGCAGTGCACGGGCTTCAGGTTGTAGCCGCTCTTGTCGAAATCATCGCCCATGTGTCGGGCGAAGGCGAGCTTGCCGTCGAGATCATAAGTCCACTGGTGATAGGGACAGACGAGGCGGACCGACGAGCCGTGCTCCTTGGTGCAGACTCGCGAGCCCCGGTGGCGGCAGCTGTTGTGGAAGGCACGGATGACGTTGTCGCGGCCGCGTACGATGACGACGGGATACTGGCCGATTTGAACCGTGAAATAGGCGCCGGGCTTCGGCAATTCGCAATCATGACCCATGAACAGCCAGTCGCGATAATAGATCATCTCCATATCGAGCTTGAAATAATCTTCGTCGATATAGAAAGGTTGCTCAAGGCTGAAGCCTGCGCGCCGGTTTTTGAGCTGCCGCAAAACGTTGGTGCGAATATCCATCTGTTTATCCTCGTGCCATAGGCTGCCGCCGAAAAGGCGGGATGGAAGCGCCCGCTTCTTCTCCATGCGGGAGAACTATCATGGCGTCATTTAACCACCGGCCATGACTGCCGCTTGGTTGTAATGCGACATCGGCTTCGAAATTGACGACAGCGTGGCGACGCAACACGATTTTCGCCTCCGCTCCAGAGCCTTCAAATGCGACATCCGACAAACTCAAACCTGACAGCACAATCCACCTGCATTCGCCGTCATTATCGCATCTGCGACGCCCTTTCGCCACACGCTCCCGCCATCATGCGCAGGAGATGCGCTTTAACGGGCCATTAAGCATAAACTCCTATATTTCCCTTATCAGACAAAGCAGATGGAATGCGAGCCATGGCGAAAATTCGCTATTTCGACGCCAAAGGAGATGCCAGGCCGCAGGAGATGAAGCCTGCAGCGCCGCATTCCGAATTTCTCCGCACCGGCAAGATCACCCGCGATCGTGCGCACTGGCTCGCCGAAGAACGCCGCTACCTGAGCTACCGCGAAGTAAGCGAGAAAACCGGCCGAAAACTGCACACGGCAGGCATCAAGGCGCACCAGCAGATCAATGGCTTCCACCGCACGATCCAGTTCCCCAAGATGGTGTTCCACCGGACGCTCGCCGACAGCCCGCATCTCGGCTACTGCCATGTCACGGCGGCTCGGACGAAATTCGCCCGCTACGAGGAGGTCAGCTGGGCCTTCTACATCGCTAATTTCTACGCAGACATCGGCGACAACGACAATTTCTTCCACCACATCGATATCAAATATTCCCGCATGTATTTCGCCGTCGCAATCAAGCCCGGCGAGCATACGCCGGAGAAAATGACGATCGACCGCTCCATTCGCGGTAATGGCGTGCTCTTCAGAACCGACGATCCGCAGGTGGCGATCAGGAATGTGCTTCTGCTTGGCGCCCGCAACGAACAGCTTCGAGAAATCATCCGCCAGCTCTGATATTGATCGCAAGCTTTCAAAGGCCTATGGGACTGCCTGGAACAACGGGCGGCACATGGCACGCATAATCGACATCGCAGAACATCGACATGAAGCGCTGCAAATGGCGTCCGCCGTGCTTTCGGAAGGTTTTCCGGTCGCCATCCCGACTGAAACCGTTTACGGCCTTGCTGCCGATGCCACCAATGCGGCGGCGATAACCCGTATCTACGAGACTAAGGGCCGCCCCCGCTTCAATCCGCTGATCTGCCATATGAGCGATCTGGCGATGGCGGAAGAATATGCGGAGTTCGATCCGATCTCGCGCGCACTGGCGGAAGCCTTCTGGCCAGGGCCGCTGACGATCGTTCTGTCCTTGAAGGCGGAAAGCCGGATCCATGCGCTGGCAACAGCCGGTCTGGATACGGTTGGTATCCGCGTGCCGAAGGGGTTTGCGGGCGATCTGATCCGCGCCTTCGGCAAACCGCTCGCCGCACCCAGCGCCAACACATCGGGCAGGATCAGCGCCACCAGCGCAGCGCATGTCGACGCCGATCTCGGCGGCAAGATCCGGCTCATCGTCGATGCAGGCGCCAGCACCGTCGGCGTCGAATCCACCATCGTCAAGGTCGAGGACGGCGACCTGAAACTGCTGCGGCCTGGTGGGCTTCCGGCTTCCGAGATCGAGCGCGTCGCCGGCAAGCGGCTGCGGCGTGCGGGCAAGGCATCCGCAGCAATCGAGGCTCCCGGCATGCTCGCCTCGCATTATGCGCCCGGTGCCAATGTCCGTCTCGATGCCGGGGCTGTTAAAAGCGACGAGGCCTTGATTGCCTTCGGCGCGGTCGATGTCCCGGGTGCGAGCGATGCCGTCATCGTGCTCAACCTCAGCCCCTGTGGCGATCTGGCGGAGGCGGCTGCCAATCTTTTCGACTACATGAAGAAGGCCGATGCCAGCGGCGCAGCGACGATCGCGTTTTCACCGATACCGGACGAGGGTCTTGGCGAAGCGATCAACGACCGTTTGCGGCGTGCCGCCGCGCCGCGCGAATAACAAGGAAGGAATGAGCTCGATGAGCGCCAGCGTCTCGCCCGAACTTCTTGACCGCTTCGCCGCAATCGTCGGCGAGAAATACGCGCTGCGCAGCGAGGCCGAGCTTGCCCCGCACCTGATTGAGAACCGCGGCCTCTACCACGGCTCCTCGCCTCTCCTGCTCAAGCCCGCGAATGTCGAGGAGGTTTCGGCCATCCTGAAGCTTGCCACGGAAACCGGCACTGCGGTCGTACCGCAGACGGGCAATACCGGCCTCGTCGGCGGCCAGACACCGCGCGAGGGCAAGTCGGACATCATCGTCTCGCTCGAGCGGATGAACAGGATCCGCGACGTCGATCCGGTCGCGAACCTGCTGGTTGCCGACGGCGGCGCAATCCTCGCCGAGGTGCAGAAGGCGGCCGAGGCGCATGGCAAACTATTCCCGCTCTCGCTCGGCGCCGAAGGCTCCTGCCGGATCGGCGGCAACCTGTCGACGAACGCCGGCGGAACGGCGGTGCTGGCCTATGGCAATATGCGCCAGCTTTGCCTTGGCCTCGAAGTCGTGCTGCCGACCGGCGAAATCTGGGACGGACTTCGCCGCCTGAAGAAGGACAATACGGGCTACGACCTTCGCGATCTCTTCATCGGCGCCGAAGGCACGCTCGGCATCATCACCGGTGCCGTCCTCAAGCTTTACCCGCAGCCGCTCGGCCATCAGGTCGCCTTTGCTGGACTGAACTCCGTGGAGGAGGCGCTTGCCCTGTTCAATCTGGCGGGCAGCCTCTGCGGCACCTCGCTGACCGGCTTCGAGCTGATGCCGCGGTTCGGTGTCGAGATCACTGCCAAACATATCGAGGGCGTGCGCGATCCGCTGGAATCGGCTTACCCGTGGTATGTGC
>NZ_JABEPH010000174.1:0-12266 GCF_013004495.1 Rhizobium sp. SEMIA 4085 | reverse complement strand
AGTCCAGAACTACCGTGCGGGCTCAAGTGGGATCGTAACCGGCAACGTGGCGGCCGCGCGCAGACATTTGAACGCTGCAGTGCGGGACAAGGATGGCGGCGCGCCCGCACCCGACACCTTCATGCGCGCTGTCATGGCGCTTGCCCGCCTCGAAGCATCCCAGGGCAACAAGCAGAAGGCGCTCGACGCTATCTCGGTCGGTGACAACATGCTGCCGAACTATGCGCCGCTGAATGCGCTGCGCCAGAGCATCGAGAAGGGCGAAAAGCCCGAACAGCAAGTGCGCAACGCCGCGCAGGGCGCTGCCGCGGTGCTTTTCTCCATCGGCAGCGCGTTGAACCGCGACGGCGCCGAAGACATCGTCTCGCTCTATCTGCAGACGGCCAATACGCTTGACCCGAACAGCGCCGATACGCTGGTCCTTCTCGGCGGCATTGCTGAAAAACAGGAACAGACGGATCGCGCCATCGAATTCTACAGGCGCGTGCCGGAAAACTCCCCGATGCGACGCATCTCGGAGCTTCAGCTCGGCCTTGCCCTGGCACAGGGCGGCAAGACCGACGAGGCACGCAAACACCTCAAGGCGCTGATCGTTTCTGACCCTAAGGACGTCCGCTCCTATCTCGCCTATGGCAGCGTGCTTTCCGACGCCAAGGACTATGCGGAAATGGCGGCGAATTACGACAAGGCGGTGGAGGTGATCGGCCCGCTGCCGCGCCGCGCCGACTGGACTGTCTTCTTCCAGCGCGGAATCGCCTATGAGCGCCTGAAGAAGTGGGACCAGGCCGAGCCGAACTTCCGCAAGGCGCTCGACCTCAATCCGGATCAGCCGCAGGTTCTGAATTATCTCGGCTATTCATGGATCGACATGAATCGCAACCTCGACGAGGGCCTGACGATGATCAAGAAGGCCGTCGACCTTCGTCCGGACGACGGCTACATCATCGACTCGCTCGGCTGGGCCTATTACCGCCTGAACCGTTACGACGATGCCGTTGCCGAACTGGAAAAGGCCGCCGAAATCAAGGCCGGTGATGCGACGATCAACGACCACCTGGGCGACGCCTACTGGCACGTCGGACGCAAGCTCGAGGCCGTTTATCAGTGGAACCGGGCGCTTAGTTCGGAACCGGAAGAGACCGAGATTCCGAGAATCAAGGACAAGATCGCGAACGGTCTGACGACGGACAACGACGACGCCAAGGCGGCCGACAAGAAGCAGCCGGATCCGGTGCCTGTTACGCCGCCGCCGGCCGACAAGAAGTCCTGACAACCCATGCCTGGTGCGGGCATGGGCGGCGGCTTCGCGGTTACCGAAGATGCTTTCGCTAAGATCAATCTTGCCCTGCACGTGACGGGCCAGAAAGCCGACGGCTATCATCTGCTGGACATGCTGGTGACCTTTGCCGGCCACGGCGACAGGCTGGGCTTTGCCCCTTCGCCATCGGACGAATTCACGATCAGCGGACGGTTCGGCCCCGCTCTCGACATCGGTTCGCGCAGCAATCTGGTGCTCAAGGCGCGCGACATGCTTCGCCAGGCAGCGCTGGCGCAGGGCGACCATGCACCGCCGGTCCATATCCATCTCGAAAAAAACCTTCCGATCGCCTCTGGTATCGGGGGCGGTTCCGCGGATGCGGCAGCCGCCCTTCGCGGCCTCATGCGGCTTTGGAGCCTCCGCCTGCCCGGCGGGAGGCTGTCGGCGATCGCTCTCAGACTTGGCGCCGACGTTCCCATGTGCCTCGCGAACCGGCCGCTGATTGCGCGCGGGATTGGCGACCAGATCGAGCCCGTTGCCTTGCCCTCTTTTGCGATCGTGCTGGCCAATCCGCTGAAGGCGGTCTCGACGCCCGAGATATTCCGGATGCTGACGGCGAAGAACAACCCGCCGCTTGCCTTGCGGGGCAGCGACTGGCTGGCGGCGATCGGGGCCAACCGGAACGATCTCGAGCCGCCTGCCCGCAGGCTTGTTCCCGAGATCGAAGATGTGTCGGCCGCATTGAAGGACGCAGGCGCAAGACTTGTCCGCATGTCCGGCTCCGGCGCAACCTGTTTCGGCATCTTCGGCTCGATTGAAACAGCCCGAGCGGCCGCGGCAAAGCTTCACAGAGAACGGCCGGACTGGTATTTCCAGGCGACGGAAACGCTTTCGGGAGACAGGTGATGGCAGGTATCGACGAACAGCGGCCGTTCATTCCCGTCGGCATCGCCGTTCTGACGGTTTCGGACACGCGCACGCTGGAGAACGACAAATCCGGCGACACACTTGTGGCGCGCATCGCCGAGGCCGGCCACAAGCTGATGGACCGCGCCATCGTGCGCGACGACAAGGTGGCGATCGCTGCCCAGGTCAACGCCTGGACGGAGACGCACGGCATCGACGTCGTGATCACCACCGGCGGCACCGGCCTGACCGGCCGCGACGTCACGCCCGAGGCGCTGGAGCCGCTGTTCGAGAAGCGCATGGACGGCTTCTCGGCAGTCTTCCACCGCGTCTCCTACGACAAGATCGGCACGTCGACGATCCAATCGCGGGCAACGGCAGGGGTTGCCAAGGCGACCTTCATCTTCGTGCTCCCGGGCTCGCCTGGCGCCTGCAAGGACGCCTGGGACGGCATCTTGAAGGCGCAGCTTGACTACCGCCACATGCCCTGCAATTTCGTGGAGATCATGCCGCGGCTCGACGAGCACATGAAGCGCGGCATGGGGAAGTAGAAGGCGCGCTGCTGCCCAGGATGCGCCATGGCAGCAGCCTGGGTTCGCTATGTATCCAAGCCCGGCAGAGTGGGTATCGTTTCCCAGCTGTCACCCGACAGCAGGAAGCAGCTGACGCCGTGAACATCCGTAATGATGAGTGTCCAGGTGCCGCTCTTGGCGGCATAGACCTCAAGAATGGCGTTCTGGTTGATCAGTCCGACCGCGGTGAGCTTTTCGGCGAAGTTCTTGTCCAGGAACTCGACGACCTCGGATCGGCCTGCGCAACTGCGCATCATCTGCGATGCTGCCGAATGCGGATGCGCGATCACCAATGTCGTCAATATGACGGCCAGCAGGCCGCGGATCATATTGCGTTTCATGACGCACCTCCTTTCGCCGGAAACCCGGCAGAAGAGGAGACTTCCGCTGTGACCTGTTCTGCCGTCTGTCGGCAATTCCATGGTCGGCCGCCAAGAAGCGGGGGCGCTCGGGCGGCGCCATGGCTGAATTATAGCGCGAAATCGTATCGGGCGCCATCTTTAGCGCGGGTGCTGCAAAGTTTGCGCGCTATCGTGCGGCGCGGGCGACCCAGGAGGGAATTAGTTCGCTGGAAAGCTTGCGCAGCTTCTGCCCCTTGGCAAATTCGGAAAGGCGCATTCCGCTTCTTGCGGCGGCAATCGCGTGTTTCTTCGACAGGAGAAGGCCGAGTTCCAGCGGCGGCAGCGACCGGCCTACACGCTGGAAAAACGGGCGCCTGTATCCGCGCGAGGCGGTGAAACGCGCCGGAACTTTGTTGAGGGCGACGTATTCGGCGATCTCGTCTATCCAACCAGTCTGCGGCCGGGCGCCAGGTTCGACGAAAAGTAGCCACTCGCCGCGGGCCGAGCGAAATACATCCTTGATATCCCATTGCGAATGGAACCGGCACCCAGCCGCGTCCGCCACCCTGGATGTACCATCGCGCGAGCCGTGATCGAGCACGACCACGTCGCTTACGAGCCCTTCGACTGCACCCGCCACCAGCACCGATAAAGTCTGCGCCAGCTCAGGTTCCTGATCCTGGCACTCCAAAACAACCGTCAACATTGCCTATTTATAAAGCGCCGCACAAAAATTTGCCAGCATGTCTTTCCTCATTTTGTTCTTGCATTGTTCTCTTTTTCTCGATAGGAATTTAATCATCAAGACGGACGACGGCAATGGCCTTGTCCCGGGAGAACCGAATGAACGAACAGTCCCTTGCAGGGCAGGCTGCGTTTGCGCCTGCCAATACGGCGGATGTTGCCGAAGCGTTGATCGCCTCTTCCGGCCTTCGCATCGAGGGCGACCGGCGCCGCGGCCGTGCGGCTGGACTGAACCCCAGCGGGCGCTTCGAGCCGATGCACCGCGAGGCCTTCGACGACGGCTGGCAAACGCTGGAAGAACTGCCCCCCTTCAAGACCGAAGTGCAGATCGAAAAGCCGCGCACGGCGATTACCCGCAACGAGTCGCCGGACGTTCCGTTCGACCGTTCGATCAATCCCTATCGCGGCTGCGAACACGGCTGCATCTACTGCTTCGCCCGGCCGACGCATGCCTATATGGGGCTTTCGGCGGGCCTCGATTTCGAAGCCAGGCTGTTTGCCAAACCGGATGCGGCCAAACTTTTGGAGCGCGAGCTCGCGAGGCCCGGCTACAAGCCGCGGGTCATCGCCATCGGAACCAATACCGATCCCTACCAGCCGATCGAGAAGGAATGGCGTATCATGCGGCAGATCCTCGAAGTGCTGAACAAGGCGAACCATCCGGTCTCGATCGTTACCAAGTCGGCGCTGATTCTGCGCGATATCGACATCCTGCAGGAGATGGCAGCCAAGAACCTTGTGCGTGCCGCGCTTTCGCTGACCACGCTCGACCGCAAGCTCGCTCGTGCGATGGAACCGCGCGCCGCAACGCCGCCGCGCCGGCTGGAGGCGATCCAGGCCCTGACAGAGGCGGGCATCCCGACCTCGGTGATGGCCGCTCCGATGATCCCCGCGCTGAACGACCACGAGCTGGAACGCATTCTCGACGCGGCAAAGGTTGCCGGTGCGCTGGAGGCGGGCTACGTGATCCTGCGCCTGCCGCTGGAAGTCGCGCCGCTTTTCCGCGACTGGCTGCTGCAGAACTATCCGGATCGCTACCGGCACGTGATGTCGCTGGTCCGCTCGATGCGCGGCGGCAAGGACTACGACGCAGAATTCGGCAAGCGCATGAAAGGCGCCGGCCCCTATGCCTGGCAGCTCGCCCGCCGCTTCGAGATGGCGACGAAACGGCTCGGCATGACAAGGCGCAGCATGCCGCTTCGCGATGATCTTTTCGTGCCGCCGGATGGCAGCGGCGTGCAGCTTTCGCTGCTTTAGCAGCCCGTCCGGGCGCGGGTGTTGCCTGAGGCCGCCCGGGGAATGCCATAACGAGTTACCCCGCAGGAGGCCGCCGCCCTGGCTTCTTGCCGCCGCAAACGGCTCCCCTGCCCGTTTTGCGGCCTGAGCCCCCGGTGCGCCGCCCTGATCCGGGGGCTTGCAGGAAATCGGGTTGGCGTGCGAGGTTCAGCCGCATGAAACCTCGCACGTCACCCGATTCTCCTCTGCTTTTCGAAGAGGTGCCGCTCGTCCCGGACTTCAAGCTGGAACTGAAGGCACGCAAGGCCGGTCACTGGCCGGTCGCTGGCGCCGATGAAGCAGGGCGCGGCCCTTTGGCCGGACCTGTCGTCGCCGCTGCCGTCATTCTTGATCCCAGGCGTATCCCGGACGGGCTGAACGATTCCAAGCAGCTTTCGGCGCAACGGCGCGAACAACTTTTCGCCCAGATCCTCGCTACCGCGACGGTTTCCATCGCATCGTCGAGTTCAACACACATCGACCTCACGGATATCCGCAAGGCGAGCCTCGACGCCATGCGCCGGGCAATCTGCGGCCTTGCTATTCCTGCAAGCTATGTACTGACCGATGGCCTCGACGTACCGCCGGGGCTGGAGTGCCCGGGCCAAGCGGTGGTCAAGGGCGATGCCCGCTCGGTCTCCATCGCCGCCGCCTCTATCGTTGCCAAGGTGACCCGCGACCGGATGATGGCCCGTGCAGATGCCGTCTTCCCCGATTACGGCTTTGCCGCGCATGTGGGTTATGGCACGGCGCAGCACCGCGCCGGCATCGAGCGGCATGGCCCCTGCTCGCTTCACCGCATGAGCTTCCGGCCGTTGAAGAAGAACGGAACCGAAGGCGCCACGATGGACGAAATGCTGGAAGAGTAACTGCTGCCGCTGCAAACCTGTCCACGAGACCGAGCTTCCATGAGACCGAACTCTATATTGCCGTTCATAGAAGCAGCATCATGCGTTCGCACGCGATGATTGAAGCGGTCATTCGGACCGCTTCAATGGAACCAGAACAGCACAAGTGCAGTCCCGGCGCCCAGCTTACTGCTGCGTCGCGGGCGCCGGCTGCGCCGGCTGCGCGGGCGCAGATTCCTGGAGCTTTTCCTGAACTCTCTTGACGAGCGCCGGATCGTTCTGCGCGGCGGTTAGAATTGAGTTGTACTCATCCAGCGAGATGCCTGGAGAGGCTTCCACGGCCTGTACCATTTGCTTTCTGGCTTCAGTCTGCAGCTGTTGCTTGGCTGCCGTGTCCTGTGTTGCTCCGATCTTGGCCGAGTATTCCTGCCTAACCTGGTCAACCTGAAGATAGGCGACCGCAAAGGCCTCGATTTTCTGATCGCTGACGGCTGCGGCCGCGCCTTTGCCTTCTGGTTGCGCTTGAACCGGTTGCTGCGCTGGAGCTGCCTGCTGTGCGGACGCGGGGCTGCTGAAAAACATCAAGCTGAGAGCTGCAGCGGTCAACGCTGCAACAGGGGTAAAACGTGTGATCATATTCATTCCTCTGTGGTGGCATGGACGGCGACATAGTGCCTTGGCCGCCGGTTAGGGTTGAGGAACGATCCGGCGACAATGTGACTCTCAGGCGTTTTCGGTGCGGCAATAGGAAGGCGATCTGCCGACAATCAAGCGGCGGCTTTGTGGCAGGATTCACCGCTTCGGCGTGCTGCCGGCTCAATCAATTGGCCATGATACCGGCCGCGATCTGAGCCCGATGACCGCGGATGTAGCCGATGTCATCGCGAAAAAGCCGATGGTGGCCGTCTTCGATATCCTTGCGGTATTTTTCCGATCCCCGCGCCTCTTCCGCTTCCATGAAAGCGACAAGCCCCTTCAAACGCTCGATGACAAGATCGGGCAAAGCGGCGCGTTCATCGGCTGGCAAGCCGTAACCGTCGAGGAAGTCCCGCGCCCGGTTGATCTGCGTTTCTATCGTGACGATGCTCTCTACCGCGATATGTCTCGACAGCGGCGCCCATCGATAGACAGCATAGGCGATATCCCAGAGCCTCGGACCGGGATGTGCCGCTTCGAAATCGATGATGCCTATCGCTTTGCCGTCGCGCATGACGACGTTGTACGGTGCAAAATCGCCGTGACAGATGACTTCAAACGGCGGCTTCGGCTTAAGCTGCCAGGCGCCTTCAGCGGCCCCCTGAAAGGATGTCGAGCAATCGTGGTAGATGCGCAGCAATCGCGCCGCAGAAGTCAGTACCGTGTCCAAGCGCATTTGGACACTATCGAGGTCGCCGCACTCGCCCTCAATAAAAGTCACGCGCTCGAAATTCTCATCATAGCCTGCCGATCGCGGCGCTGAAGCGAAGCCGCACTGCTTCAGGTGGCGAAAGAGGGAATGCACATTCGCAGTCCATGGACGCGTGGCGCGCCATACGAGCCCGTCACGCAAGATCGGTCCGGAACCCGTCTCATCCTTCAGCATCAGCAACTCTCCGGGCAGCCGCACCGCCGCCAATAAAAAAGCCCCGTTGCCGGGGCCTTTCCAGATCAACATGAAAGAACGCTCAGTTCAAGCGCGTCTTCACTTCGCCGACGGCACCCTTGAAGAGGTCGGTCTGGACCTTGCCGTCGGCCTTCTTGGCGAGAACCGTTTCGGCCGCGCTGATCGCCAGATCGACGGCAGCCGAACGGACGGCTTTCATCGCATCGGCTTCCGCCTGCTTGATCTTCTGTTCCGAAAGGACCGTGCGGTTGGCGACGAACTCTTCCGTCTTTTTCTTCGCCTCGGCAGTCAGCATCTCGGCTTCGCGCTCGGCGGCGGCGACGATATGCGCAGCCTCCGCTTCCGCTTCCTTGCGCTTTCGCTGGTATTCGGCCAGCAGATGCTGAGCCTCTTCGCGCAGACGCTTGGCTTCGGCCAGCTCGTTGCGGATCTGGTCGGCGCGGTCGTCAAGCGACTTTGCCATCATGCCCGGAACCTTCAGATAGACGACGAGGGCCAGGAACAGGACGAGGCCGACAAAGGCGAAGAAAGTTGCATCAAATTCCATCGATCAAGCCTCCTTCTTGGCGGCTGCGACAGCAGCAGCAACGTCGGTCTTGGCGGTTGTGCCACCAATCAGCTGTTCGATAACGGCAGCGGCCGTTTCCTCGGCAATCGTGCCGACGTCTGCAAATGCCTTCGCCTTGATGTCGGCGATGCGGCCCTCGGCAGCTTTCAGCTTCTCGGAGAGGCTCGCTTCGACGGAGCGGCGATCTTCTTCGGCCTTGGCCTTGGCGGCGTCTCGCGCGGCAGAGCCGATCGAGTTCGACTTGGCGCGGGCCGCAGCGAGTTCAGCTTCATAGGCTGCAACGTCCGCATCGGCTTCCGCCTTCAGGCGGCTTGCCTCGTCGAGATCCTGCGAGATGCGCTTATGGCGCTGCTCGAGGATACCGCCGATTCGCGGCGTAATGACCTTTTGCATGAGCAAGAAGAAAACGGCGAAGGTGATCGCCAGCCACAGAAGCTGGGATGCGTAAGTCGACGAATCGAAAGGCGGGAAAACACCGCCGCCATGCTCGCCACCGGGAACGCCGGTCTCGGTATGGACCTCGCCGGGCGCCGGAGCGGCATGCGGGTCCGTGGCGGGCGCTGCACCCGGTTCTGCCGTTCCCGCCGGAGCTTCTTGAGCATAGGCCGGGGTCACAAAAAACATGCTCACCTCCAGGTGTACTGCAAATACAAAGGATCACGGCTTGCTGGTCGCAGGCCGTGATCCCTCAATCCGCCGATATTAGACGGCGAAGAGCAGAAGGAGAGCGACGAGCAGCGAGAAGATGCCCAGAGCTTCCGTAACGGCGAAGCCGAAAACCAGACGGCCGAACTGGCTGTCAGCGGCAGAGGGGTTGCGCAGAGCGCCGGCGAGGTAGTTGCCGAAGATGTTGCCGAGGCCGAGAGCCGTACCGGCCATACCAAAGCAAGCCAGACCTGCACCGATGAACTTTGCTGCTTCCGCTTCCATGTTGAACTCCTTTGAAATGGTTGTTGCGGCGAATTGACTGACGCCCGTTGACGTCAATGTCGGTATCCTTAGTGGCCACCCGGGTGAATTGCGTCGTTGAGGTACATGCAAGTCAGCACCGCAAAGACGTAAGCCTGAAGGAAGGCGACGAGGAACTCGAGACCGGTCAGGGCGACCGTCATGATCAGGGGAAGAATGGCACCGCCGACACCGACTGCACCGAGGGCTCCAAGCGAGGCGACGAAGCCTGCGAACACCTTCAGCGTGATGTGACCGGCGAGCATATTGGCGAAAAGACGAACAGAAAGTGAAATGGGGCGGGACAGGAAGGAGATGATTTCGATCGTCACCACCAGCGGCAGAAGAATGCCTGGCACGCCCGAGGGCACGAAGACATTCAGGAAATGGAAGCCGTGCTTATAGAAGCCGTAGACGAGAACGGTGCCGATGACGAGCAGTGCCAAGGCGAAGGTGACGATGATCTGGCTCGTCACCGTGAAGAAATACGGAAACATGCCAAGCAGGTTTGCCGTCAGCACGAACATGAAGAGCGAAAAGACCAGCGGGAAGAACTTCATCCCCTTGGTTCCTGCGCCTTCCTTCAGCATTCCGGCGATGAATTCGTAAGACATTTCGGCGACCGATTGCGAGCGGCCGGGAACGATCGCGCGGTTTGACGTCGAGAAATAAAGGAAGCCTGCGGCAACGGCAGCGGATGCCGCCATGAAGAGAGAAGCGTTGGTAAACGAGAAATCAATTCCGCCAATTTCGATCGGCACAATCTTCTGGATCAGGAACTGATGGGTCGGATCGTTAGACACCGCTTGTTCTCTCCTCTTTGGCCCGCGATTGCGGGATCATCACACTGGACAAAGCGCTGGCACGCTGCCCTATTTCTTGCCGTTTTCGGCCTCTCCAGGCTCCGGTTTTGCAACCTTGCCTGCAGCACGAAGAACGTTCAAAACGCCGGCACAGAAACCGAGAAGCAGAAGAACAATCAACCCCCAAGGCGCCGTGCCGACAAAACGGTCCAAAAGATAGCCAAGAAGGGCACCGACGACGATGGCGGAAATGAACTCGCTCGAAAGCTTCATCGCCTCAGCATAGCCTTTGCGGCTTACCTCGGCGCGGGCTTCGTTCGCCTCGTCCTCTCCCGCATCTATGCGCTTGGCTCTGAGCTTCGCTCCCAGCTGCGCACGGCGCTTTTCAAGACTTTCCTCGCGGTCATCCGCCATGGCTTCCTCCTCGTCTTCCGCTGTCCGCGATCCCCGCTACCCCGGTTTTCAGGACAACGGACACAAGGTCTGAAAACCTTTCGGCCCGTTCTGAAGTCGCGCGCAACATAGTTTTAGGGGAAACCATAGTCAAGGCGTAGGAAGCTTATGTCCAGCCATAAAATTATCGTTCCGAATCAATGATTTGATCCGAATTTCACACTGCGTTGAAAATTCGAGCGAAAGAATCCGCTTTCGAAGCCGATGATCGGCGCTGAAATCCGCTGCCGGACCGGCTTTTCCTCAGCTCCAGCCGCCGCCATAGGTGCGGTAGAAGACGTGCAGGCCGATCCGGCCGACCTTTTCCATGGTCCTTGCCCATTTCGGCCGGACATAGACCGCATGATAATGTGTAGCCGAGCCGACTTGCGGAAGCCAGATCTTGCCGGCCGTGACGGCCATGGCGACGTCGCGGGCAACGCGCCAGTGATTTTCGGAGTTCACGCGATCGCGGATGTTGTCGCAGGCAAAGGAAAACTGGCAGCGGTTCCGCCAGTCTTCGTTCTGGTAGACAACGCCGCAGATGGTTTTCGGGTAGGCCGGGTTCCTGACGCGGTTGAGGATGACCTGCGCGACTGCGGCCTGCCCCTTTACCGATTCGCCGCGAGCTTCGAAATAGATGCCAGATGCAAGGCACTGCTGCTCGCGCGCCGAAAACACGCTGGCCGGCAGGATGCTCGCCGCCCATGCGTGATCGCCCGCGCCAATCTGCGGGACGAAGCGGCCGTCATTTGCCTGATCGGCGAGGATCGAGTCGACGGGCGATTGACGGGCGTAGTCCGGGGCTGCCGGCGCCTAGGCGGTCGCCAGCACGTCGGCCTTGTTGCTCGTGACGAGGCCTGCAAGCATCGCCGGAACACCGGGTTCCGGCATGACCGGCTGCTTCCTGTAGAAATTGGTGGCGATCTCGATTTCCTTGCCCATGATCTTCGGCTTCACGAAGGCGGACTTGTCCTTGATGGCGAAGCTCGGCTGGAAAAGGAGCTGTGTGCGCTGGAGAATGGAGCCGGCGGAGAAATCCTTCGGCGGCTGCATCTTCTCGACGGCGACGATGCGGCCTTTCTTGGTTCCGCGGTTGACGCGGTCTTCGTCCGGCGTTTCCTCGTGGCCCTTGCCTTTCGCGACAAAGGCAACCTTGCGGCCATCCGGAAGAACCATGCCCGCGCCGGCCGCGATCGTTCCCGTCACAATCGGATCCGCGAAAGCGAGTTCGGCCTGATGAATGGAGCCCGCCGGAGAATTTGTCATCACCATGCGCCAGTTGTCGCGGCTTTGATCAAGCCCGGCGAGCATGGCGGCGAGGTCGGCATGCGATGCGATGGTGGGGGATGCGAGCCACCCGCAAATGCCGAAGATGGCGGGTGAAATCCAGCTCTGAGGGAGAAAACGCAGCTTGCTGCGGAAAACGCGAATTCGACGCAACGCCAGACTCCGGACACGGGACGCTTCAACAGTCAGACAAAAATCACCCATTAACCTTGATGCTTGGTTAATGCGGTGTGCCAGAATTCATCCTGAGCGGTTTTTCGTCTTCTCCCCCGCGGGGAGAAGACTGTCTGGAAAACGTGTCAGATGATGACGTGCGAGCCGAGTTCGACTACGCGGTTCGCCGGAAGACGGAAGTAGTCGGAGGGGTTTGCTGCCGCGTTGGCGAGCGCGATATAGAGCCGGTCCTGCCAGTAAGGCATTCCGGATTTCGCATCCGGCACCAGCTTGCGCCGGCCGAGATAGAAGGAGGTCGTCATGATGTCGAACTTCAGCCCGGTCTTTCTAAGTGCTGCGAGAGCCTGGGAGACGTTCTGCGTTTCCATGAAGCCGAAGAGCAGCTCGACACGCGAGAAGCGCTCGGAAACCTGCTCGACCTTGTAGCGTTCGGAGTTCGCAACGCGCGGCTTGTTGACCGTGCGGATCGTCAGGATGACGTTGCGGTCATGCAGGACATGGTTG
>NZ_JABEPH010000173.1:0-12300 GCF_013004495.1 Rhizobium sp. SEMIA 4085 | reverse complement strand
CCGAATTCGGTTTCCAGTCCCACACCTCACTGCCGGTCATCAAGACTTATGCCGATAAGAGGGACATGAACGTCGCATCGCCGGTGATGGAGTTGCATCAGAAGAATGCCGGCGGCAATGAGCGGATCGCGGGCACGATGTTCCGCTATTTCCGCTTCCCCAAGGACTTTCCGAACTTCGTCTATCTCAGCCAGATCCAACAGGGGCTGGCGATCAAGACGGCGGTGGAATATTGGAGGTCGCTCAAACCCCATTGCATGGGCACGATCTACTGGCAGCTTAACGACACCTGGCCGGTTGCATCCTGGTCGAGCCTCGACTACGGCGGGCGCTGGAAGGCAATGCACTATCTCGTCAAGCGATTCTTCCAGCCGGTCGCCGTGGCCGCCATTCCATCGGAGGACGGCAAAACGATCCGATTCTCGCTGGTCAACGACACGCTTTCGGAGGTCAGCGCCGATCTATCGATTTCCATTCTGACGATGAAGGGCGAGCGCAGGCATCTGAAGGATATCCAAGCCGTCTGCACGCCGGATGCTGCCGTGACGGCAACGGCGATCAATGTCTCGGATATCCCCGAGGGCACGCTGCTTGGCTGGCGCTTCACGGCGTCAAACGGCATGGGCGGGGAGGGGCACTACGTCCACGGCACCTACAAGGCACTCGAATTGGAGCCTGCCGGTCTCCAGGTAACCCGCGAATATGTCGAGGAAGACGGCTCGGTTTGCCTAAATGTCACCGCCAAGGGACTGGCGCTGTTCGTGATGATCGAGACCGAGACCGACGGCAAATATTCCGACAATGCCTTCGATCTGGCAGCTGGCGAGACCCGCCGCATCCTCTTTACCCCGGCAAAGCCGCTCCAAGACGGCGAGCTTCCGGACTTCCGTTTCTACGACCTGCATTCCTGCCAGTCGGCAGATTGATCTTGAGAAAGGGCACGAGGCCCGAGGAGTAAATGATGACGAAACTGAGTTTCCAGCTTTATAGCGCCCGCAATTTCCAGCCGTATTCGGCAATCTTCGAAAAGCTCGGCAAGGCCGGTTATTCGGAGGTCGAAGGCTTCGGCGGCATCTATGCCGACCTCGGTGACGCTGATTTGAAGGGCCTGCGCGCCGATCTCGACAAGAACGGTCTGACGATGGCAACCGGCCATTTCAGCCCGGATTTCCTCGACGGCGAAGTCAAGAAATCGCTGAACATTGCAAAGACGCTCGGCATGGATTCGATCTACGCGCCGCATCTTGCCGCCGACCAGCGTCCGGCGGACGGCGCCGGATGGCTCGCGTTTGGCAAGCGCCTGCAGGAAATGGCCAAGCCCTATAAGGACGCCGGCTACGAATTCGGCTGGCACAATCACGACTTCGAATTCGTGAAGCTTGCCGACGGCTCGCTGCCAATCGAGCGCATCTTCGAAGGCGCCCCCGATATTTCGTGGGAAGCGGATATCGCCTGGGTCGTCCGCGGCGGAGCGGATCCGTTCGGCTGGATCGAGAAGCTCGGCTCACGCATCACTGCCGTACACGTCAAGGACATCGCGCCGGTCGGCGAGAACAAGGACGAGGACGGCTGGGCCGATATCGGTCACGGCACACTTGCCTGGCCGAAGCTGATCGCTGCGCTCAAAGGCACCAGGGTGAAGCACTACGTCGTCGAGCACGACAATCCAAGCGACATCGATCGCCTGATCACCCGCTCGATCGCATCCTTCAAGACCTACTGAGGGCAAACCATGACCAAGGAACTTGGCGTCGGCATCATCGGATGCGGCAACATCTCCACCACCTACCTTTCGCTCGCACCCCTCTTCAAGGGGCTGAAAATTCTGGCCTGCGCGGACATCAATGTGCAGGCAGCCGAACTTCGCGCCGAGGAATACGGCGTCACCGCTCAGACCATCGAGCAGCTTCTTGCCAATGACGAGATCGACGTCGTCGTGAACCTCACGATCCCCGATGCGCATTATCCGGTCTCAAAGGCGGCGCTTGAGGCCGGCAAGCACGTCTTCTCTGAAAAGCCACTCGTGCTGACGCTGGAACAGGGTGAGGACCTGCGCCGCATCGCTAAGGAAAAGAAGCTCTCCGTCGGCTGCGCGCCGGACACCTTCCTCGGTGGTGCGCACCAGCTTGCCCGCAAATATGTCGACGAGGGCGGCATCGGGCGCATCACCTCAGGCGCCTGCTATGTTATGGGGCCGGGCATGGAGATGTGGCATCCGAACCCGGACTTCTTCTTCCTGCCGGGCGGTGGTCCCATCCTCGACATGGGCCCGTATTACATCGCCAACCTCATCAATTTCATCGGCCCGGTGAAGCGCGTCGGCGCGATCACCTCGATGGCGTCGGAGACACGCACAATTACCAGCCAGCCACGCCACGGTGAGACGATTCCGGTCAAGACGCCGACGACCGTCCAGGCACTGCTGGAATTCGTCAGCGGTGCGACGGTGACGCTGACGGCGAGCTGGGATGTCTGGTCGCATCGCCATGCCAATATGGAGCTCTACGGCACCGATGGCACCCTTTTCGTTCCCGACCCGAACTTCTTCGGCGGCGTCGTCGAGGCAAGCGGCCGCGACAAGGATGTCAAGCCGCTAGAAGCCTGGGAGCATCCCTTCGGCAGGTTCAACCAGGAAAGCCCGCAAGGCCCGCGCGCCAACTACCGCACGGCAGGTCTTGCTGACATGGTCGCCGCGCTAATCGAGGGCCGCGATGCGCGCTGCTCGCTGGAGCGCACGCTGCATGGCGTCGACGTCATGACCTCGATCCTGAAATCTGGCGAGGAGGGCAGGTTCGTGGAACTCACGACGACCTGCACGCAGCCCGCCGCGCTTGGCATCGAAGAGGCTCAGGCGCTCTTGAAGTAGGCTTCCAACGGGCTATTTTCCGCGCGGGCTTTTCCAGCCCGCGCGCACGTTTCAAAAGGATCAGGACCATGAGCTGGCAACCGGCTTCCGACCGCTATTCGAAGATGAAGTATAACCGCACGGGCCGCTCCGGCCTGAAGCTTCCTGCCGTTTCCCTCGGTCTCTGGCACAATTTCGGCGGCGACACGCCCCATGAGCGCAAGATCGACATGTGCCGCACTGCCTTCGATCTCGGCATCACCCATTTCGACCTTGCCAACAATTACGGTCCGCCTCCAGGTTCGGCCGAAACCGCCTTCGGCGAAATCCTTCGTACCGAATTCGCGGGCCTGCGCGATGAACTCATCATCTCATCGAAGGCCGGCTACGAAATGTGGCCTGGTCCCTATGGCGAGTGGGGCAGCCGCAAATATCTGATCGCTTCCTGCGACCAGAGCCTGAAGCGCATGGGCCTCGACTACGTCGATGTCTTCTATTCGCACCGTTTCGATCCGGATACGCCTCTCGAAGAGACCTGCGGCGCGCTCGACTATATCGTCCGCTCCGGCCGCGCGCTCCATGTCGGCATTTCCTCTTATAATTCGCCGCGCACGCGGGAAGCAGCCGCGATCCTCAAGGATCTCGGCACGCCGTGCCTCATCCACCAGCCGAGCTATTCCATGCTCAACCGTTGGGTTGAGGACGACCAGCTGCTCGATACGCTGGACGAGGTCGGCATGGGCTCGATCGTCTTTTCACCGCTGGCGCAGGGCATGCTCACGACCAAATATCTCGCCGGCATCCCGGAAGACAGCCGTGCGGCACAGAACCACTTCCTGAAGCGTGATTTCATCCGCCCGTCGATCATCGACAACATCCGCAAGCTGAATAGCATTGCCGAACGCCGCGGCCAGACGCTGGCGCAGATGGCGATCGCCTGGGTATTGCGCGGCGGCCGGGTGACGTCGGCGCTGATCGGCGCCAGCCGTTCGTCGCAGATCGTCGATTGCGTCAAGGCACTCGACAATCTTGATTTCACGGTGGAAGAGCTGAAGGAGATCGATATCTACGCCCGCGAGGCCGACGTCAATCTCTGGGCGAAATCCGCAGAGCGAGAATAGGCGCAAGCAACGCCAGTCCGGAAATGGCCGGGCATTTCTCATTCAGTTTGATGTACGTGCCGCAGTCTGCGGCTATCCGGAGGAGCAGCCGTCATGATCCGCAACCCCGTTCTGCCTGGTTTCAATCCCGATCCGTCTATCTGCTGCGTCGGCGACGACTATTACATCGCGACCTCGACCTTCGAATGGTATCCGGGTGTGCAGATCCACCATTCGCGCGATCTGGTGAACTGGACACTGGTGCGCCGTCCGCTGGAGCGCCAATCGCAGCTCGACATGCGCGGCAACCCCGATAGCTGCGGCGTGTGGGCGCCGTGTCTTTCCTATGCCGATGGGCAGTTCTGGCTGGTCTATACCGACGTCAAGCGCTTCGACGGCAACTTCAAGGACGCACACAACTACATCGTCACCTCGCCGACCATCGAGGGCGAGTGGTCTAATCCGGTCTATGTCAATTCCTCGGGTTTCGACCCGTCGCTCTTCCATGACGACGACGGCCGCAAGTGGTTCGTCAACATGCAGTGGAACCACCGCACGGAAAGCTATGGCGGCGCACCCAAGCATCCGGCCTTCGATGGCATCCTGCTGCAGGAATGGGATCCGGTCACGAAGGCGCTGAAAGGTCCGATCCGGAACATCTTCGCCGGCAGCCCGCTCGGTCTTGTCGAAGGCCCGCATCTCTTCAAGCGCAACGGATACTATTACCTAACGACCGCCGAAGGCGGCACGGGCTATGATCACGCTGTCACCATGGCGCGTTCGCGCAACATCGACGGTTCCTACGAGATGCATCCGAATATCCATCTCATCAGCTCCAAGGACAATCCGGAAGCCGTTCTGCAGCGGGCAGGGCATGGGCAGTATGTCGAGACGCCCGACGGGCAAGTCTATCACACCCATCTTTGCGGGCGGCCGCTGCCGCCGAAGCGCCGCTGCACGCTTGGCCGCGAAACCAGCCTGCAGAAATGCGTCTGGAAGGCGGACGGCTGGCTCTACCTCGAAAACGGCACGACCGTGCCGGATGTCGAAGTTCCGGGCCTCAAGGGCGCGGTTCGCGCCGAAAAACCGGTTCGCACCGAATATAGGTTCGATGGCGGCAAGTTGCCTGCGGATTTCCAGTGGCTGCGCACGCCGCAGCCGGAGCGCATCTTCGATCTGACCGGACGCCCCGGCCACCTGCGCCTCATCGCCCGCGAAAGCATCGGCTCGTGGTTCGAGCAGGCGCTCGTCGCCCGCCGCCAGGAGCATCACAGTTTCCGCGCCGAGACTGTCGTGGAGTTCGACCCGGACACCTACCAGCAGGTCGCCGGCCTGACGCATTACTACAATCGCCACAAGTTGCACGCCGTAGCGGTGACGCTGCACGAAAAGCTCGGCCGCTGCGTCACCATCCTTTCCTGCAATGGGGATTATCCGAACGGTCGTCTAAGCTTCCCGGCCGGCAGCGGCGTCGCCCTTCCGGCGGAAGGCCGCGTCCAGCTTTCCATGGAAATCCGCGACAACGACCTGCAATTCTTCTGGCAGACGGAAGGAAAGGGCGCCTGGCAGCCGATCGGCCCGGTTCTCGATGCCGGCGTCGTCTCCGACGAGGGTGGCCGCGGCGAGCACGGCTCCTTCACGGGTGCCTTCGCCGGCGTCTTCGCCTTCGACACATCTGGGCGTGCCAAGACAGCCGATTTCGACTGGTTCAACTACGAAGAGCTTTGATACTGGCGTCCGATAGTGTCATCGAACCGATCGCCGTCCGGCACATCGGGAGCTATCACCAGGCTCTCGACCTAGTTGCGCGTGAACGCAGGTATCTCACCTTCCTTGAGGCCCCGCCGCTCGAAGACACACGGAAATTCGTTCTCGACATGATCGAGAACAGGCATCCGCAATTTGTCGCAGTAAAGGACGGCGGGGTGATCGGCTGGTGCGATATCCGCCGGCATTCCCGCCCGGCACATGCGCACCGAGGAACGCTCGGCATGGGCATCATCCCTGCCCACCGCGGACAGGGTCTCGGCTTGCGTCTCATGGAGACCACGCTGAAGCAGGCCAGGGAATATGACATTATACGGGTCGAGCTCAGCGTCCATGCCGACAATACCCGCGCAATCCGCCTTTACGAGAAGGCCGGCTTCGTTAGCGAGGGCGTGAGCAGGGACGCCGTTCATATCGACGGCCGCTATCTCGACGTCGTCAACATGGCTTTGATCTTCAGCCGAACTTGAATGCGGCCGCTTTAAAAGGCGAAACTAAGATATAAAATTATGCTTATAAGCGTCAGTTTCCATTACAATAGTGTAATTTAATTTTCAGATTCGGTTCACTTTCGTGGACGTAGTTTCGGCGGCGTTCAACACGAGGATTCCCCGATGAGAAAGATATTCACAGCCCTGCTTTCCGTTTCCTTCCTGATTACGCCGATTGCTTTCGCATCAGAGGCAAGTGCTGCCGAGCACCGCCGTCCGATCATTGTCGAAAAGAAGGTCGTGGTTCACAAATACCGCTGGACGAAAGGTCATCGCATGACTGCTGCAGAACGCCGCCACATGGCCGAAGTCCGCGACTACCGCCGCCACCGTCTGTCGGCGCCGCCGCGCGGCTACCGCTGGGTCAGGGTCGACAACGAGTTCCTGCTGATCGGCGTCACGAGCGGGATTGTCTCAAGCATCATCGCTGCCCGCTGATCGGGCGTTCTTAAAAAGGCACCTTTGGGCTCTAAAGTCGCTCGCAGAAAGACGCTGCGGGCGGCTCGACTTATGGGAGATATTCTCACGAAGCCATGGTGAATGCTGTTGATGGCGACCAGCGTAAGGAAGCTTTTTCGAGCGACACGAACGCTGTTTCAAGCAGTCCTTTCGCAGCGACATAGAAACGGATGAGGTCGCATCTTTGTATGCTTCCGCCTTCATAGATGCCTCGCCTGCTGGGGTGATGACTGGAAAGAACGACGATCAAATCAAGCAAGTTGGCGCAAGGTTATGCGCGCTATCGGGCGACAGGGACGAAGAAGATGCCGATACGCAATGTCCACCTCTCGCCCCATGGATGAACATCATTGCGTGGCCATGTCGCGTGGAGGGCAACCTATGTCCGCAAGGATGAACCGGACGTAACGATAGGTTTTGATGTTCATTCCTTCGTCCAAGAGCTGGATGGGGAGCCGAAAGTTTTCGGCTGGGTGTCAGGCGACGAGCAGGCTCTTTTAGGGAAGCACGGCATCATCTGAAGTCCGCTCACTACCCGATCACGACACCGCTCCGTCGCGCGATTCCGGGGTCAGGATCCACAATTGAGTAAAAGACTCCCATGACCGCTTCGAGCCGGCGAGAGAGCGGGCTTTTTCAGCCCGTCGATGCGGCGATGAAAACCGCCAACTGAGCGTCGAAAGCACGCTTGTATGCGGGCCGCGCTTCACCGCGGGCGACATAGGCGGAGAGGTTCGGATATTCGTCCAGTATGCCCGATCCATTCAACCTGAGCAGCACCGACACCATCAGAAGGTCACCGGCGCTGAACTCACCGTCTAGCCAGTCGGCATCGCCAAGGCGATCGGAAAGTTCGCTCAGCCGCTTGCGGATGCGTTCCTCGACGACTGACAGACGCTGCTCGTACCAAGTCTCGTGACCCTCCAGGAGCCTGGCGACTTCGCGATCGACGATCGTCGGCTCCATCGTGTTGAGCGCGGCAAACATCCATGTGATCGCGCGCGCCCGGGCATTCGCATCGTCTGGCAGCAAGCCCGCATGGCGCTCCGCGATATGGAACACGATCGCCCCCGACTCGAACAGGGCGAGATCGCCTTCTTCATAGGTCGGAATCTGCCCAAATGGATGAAGCGCGAGATGCGCGGGTTCCTTCATCGCTTTAAACGAAAGAAGACGAACTTCGTAAGGCTCGCCAACCTCTTCGAACGCCCAGCGAACGCGCATGTCCCGGGCCAGACCTTTGCCGCCATCGGGCGACCGTTCAAAGGCGGTAATAGTGATAGTCATCGCTGTTCTCCATAGCACGTCTGTCCTGAAGACGGGTGGCCAAACCAGGTTCCGACACTCCATGTCTGCGATCGTCGCTTCATCGTTGAATTTCTTTCGCTCCAGTTTTTATTGTCGCAAATCGCCGAATGGGCGTTTTTGATGACGCGGTCCCGGTTGCAAAGCACCTGCCGGCTTTTTTGAGGATTTTCTGGCCCGGATGTGCGAAAATCGGCGAAACGACACGCAAACAGGGCGGCGGCAAGATGTCGTATTCTCAATCCAGGATTTGCAAGGGCTGCTGGCAGCAGATGCGCCTCCCGGTGCCTCTGCGCGGACCGGCTTCCATTCCCTTCCGCGCCTTCGGCATCCGCCCGAGCCGGATGAATCCGAACACCTGCACGATTTGCGAACTCATGTTCACACGCGTGATGAAAGCCCGCAAGATCACTGTTGATGTATCCGTGCTTTTTGCGGATCTGAGGGGCTATACGACGCTTTCGCAGTCGCTTCCGGCAGATACTGTCTCGTCGCTGCTCGATGATTTTTACGATGAATGTGCCGCAGCCATTTGGGAATACGACGGCCTTCTCAACAAGACGGTCGGGGACGCCATCATGGCAATTTTCAACTTTCCGATCCACCACCAGGACCACGCCGAACGTGCTGTGCTGGCTGCGCGGGAGATTCAGCACCGCTGCCGGTTGCGTCGTGAACGTCACATGGCTGAAGGTGCCGGGCTGGACGGAAGTGAACTCGGCATTGGTATCGGCATCGACACTGGCGAGGCCAGCTTCGGAGAGTTCGGCCGATCGCATCGCGACCTGACTGCGATTGGAACGGTTGTGAATACTGCCGCTCGCGCGCAGTCAGTTGCTGATGCAGGGCGGATTCTCGTCACCAAGGCCGTTTGCGAGCGGGCGCAGAGCCAAACGGCCAACAGCAAAGGTCGGGCATACCGCCTGAAGGGCTTTGAGAAGCCGATTGAGCTTTACTCGATCTGAGCACCGTTGAATGCCAGGTCGCTTGAAAACCGCACATTTAGGGCCGGGCCTTGGCCAGCCACCGCGGGACTCAGGCCTCATTCTCGGCGGGCTCGCTCAGTCCCTCGATGCGCGGCAGCGGTTCACATCCCTCGCAGATACAGCAAAACGGCCTGATCGCGATCGCCGTCATGCTGCGCGCAGTTCCGAGCTTGCGAGGGGGGCCGGGAGATGCCGCCATTTCCCTTTCCCGCTCAGCTTTCGCGCGAAAGGCAATCCTTCATGCTGTTGGCGATGCCGCGCATCAGTGTGAAATAGCGATCGGGACCGGCCTCCAGCGTTGCCGCCTCCGGGTCGAGTACGCCGGCTTTCGCATCGGTGCCTTC
This sequence comes from Rhizobium sp. SEMIA 4085, assembly GCF_013004495.1. Lineage (NCBI taxonomy): Bacteria > Pseudomonadati > Pseudomonadota > Alphaproteobacteria > Hyphomicrobiales > Rhizobiaceae > Rhizobium > Rhizobium sp. SEMIA 4085. The sequence continues at coordinate 3,003 of NZ_JABEPH010000173.1, read as the reverse complement.
GATGACGACATTGACCAGGCGCGGCTCGAACTGCGGTTCGGCGAAGACGCAGGTTGCGCCGAGGTCGGCAACCTTCTTGTGAATCTCCGAAACGCGCTCGGCACCGGGCATGTTTTCCGGGCTCACCGTGATGGAGCCAGCGACGCGGACGGCATAGCGGTGCTCGAAATACTGGTAGGCATCATGGAAGACAATGAAAGGCTTTTCCTTTACCGGGGTGACGATGTCGGTGATTTCCCTGTCCAGCGCATCGATCTTTGCGTCCAGCGCCTTGGCATTGGCCTGGTAGGTCAGCGCGTTGGCGGGATCGGCGGCCACCAGCGTCGTGGTGATTTCCGCAGCCATGGCCTCGGCATTCATCGGATCGAGCCAGAGATGCGTGTCGAACTCGCCGTGACCGTGATCGCCTTCTGCATGCGCGTCATGATCGTGCCCGGCCTCTTCGTGCTCATGCCCGGCTTCCGCCTCGTCGCCGTCATCGTGCGCTTCGAAGGCGCCGCCTTCGCGAAACTTCAGCTTCACAAGGCCCGGCGCATCCTCCAGCTCGGCAATGCTGGCGCCGGAGCCTAGCGATTCCAGCGGCTTTTCGAGGAATGCTTCGAGGCCGGGACCTACCCAGAAGATCACCTTGGCGCTCTGCAGTGCGCTCGCATCCGACGGCTTGAGATTGTAGGTATGCGGGGAGGCAGCACCATCGACGATTAGTTCCGGCGTGCCGACCCCCTGCATGATCGCCGAAACCAGCGAATGGATCGGCTTGATCGAAGTAACGACTGCCGGCGCATCCGCCGCCTTGGATGCCCCGGCCAGCAGGATCGCCGGAATCGCAAGGGAAAGGCTCATAACCAGTTTCATGTTCACGCTCCGCTTGAATAGCAAGTGTAATGTTATTACATCAATTGCGTAATGCTATAACGTGTGCGATAGCATGACGCAACAGCACTGTCGGAAAAATGATGTTATCTCCCGCAAACCCTGCCTCGAAGCCGCTGGTTTTTCTCCACAATGTGGGTGTCCGGCGGGATGGCCGCTGGCTTGTCCGGGGCGTGGAGTTTTCGATTTCACGCGGCGAGATCGTGACCCTGATCGGTCCGAACGGCTCCGGAAAATCCACAAGCGCCAAGGCGGCGATCGGCGTTTTGAAGCCCGATGAGGGCAGGGTGGAGCGGGCAAGCGGCCTCAAGGTCGGCTACGTGCCGCAAAAGCTTGCGATCGACTGGACGCTGCCGCTCACCGTCCGGCGCCTCATGACGTTGACCGGTGCGCTTCCCGAACGCGAGATAATGGCCGCGCTCGAGGCCGCCGGCATGGCTCATATGCCGAATGCCGAGGTGCAGCACCTCTCCGGCGGCGAGTTCCAGCGGGCGCTGATTGCGCGTGCCATTGCCCGCAAGCCCGATCTGCTCGTGCTGGATGAACCGGTGCAGGGCGTCGATTTCTCCGGCGAGATCGCGCTTTACGATCTCATCAAGCAGATCCGTAATTCTACCGGCTGCGGCATCCTCTTGATCTCGCATGATCTCCATGTCGTCATGGCGGAGACCGATACGGTGATCTGCCTCAACGGCCACGTCTGCTGCCGTGGCACGCCGGAGACGGTCAGCCAGAGCCCGGAATATGTGCGCCTCTTCGGAAGCCGCGCGGCAAAGACGCTCGCCGTTTACAGCCACCACCACGACCACACGCATCTGCCGGACGGCCGGGTGCTGCATTCGGATGGCTCGGTGACGGACCATTGTCATCCAGACGACGGCCATCACCACGATCACGACCGCTCGGATCACGACCACCACCATCATGCGGGAGAGCGCCATGCTTGACGATTTCTTCGTCCGCGCGATCCTTGCCGGTGTCGGTCTGGCGCTCACCACCGGGCCGCTTGGCTGCTTCATCATCTGGCGGCGCATGGCCTATTTCGGCGATACGATCGCCCATTCCGCGCTGCTCGGCGTCGCGCTGTCGCTGCTCTTTGAATTCAACCTGACGCTTGCCGTCTTCGCCGTTGCGGCGACGGTTTCGATCCTGCTGCTCTTCCTGCAAAAGCGGCAGGCGCTGTCGGCCGATGCGCTGCTCGGCATCTTGTCGCACGCGACGCTGGCGATCGGGCTCGTCATGGTCGCCTTCATGAGCTGGGTACGCATCGACCTCATCGCCTTCCTTTTCGGCGATATCCTTGCCGTCTCTAAAACCGACATCGCGTTGATCTGGGGTGGCGGCCTCTTTGTCGTCGCCGCGATCGCCTGGCTGTGGCGTCCGCTGTTGGCATCGACCGTCAACCCCGAGCTTGCCGAGGCCGAGGGGCTGCAGCCTGAGCGGGCGCGACTCTTTTTCATGCTCCTGATGGCGGTCGTCATCGCCATCGCGATGAAGATCGTCGGCATCATGCTGATCACGTCGCTTCTGATCATCCCGGCGGCCGCGGCCCGCCGCTTCTCGTCGACACCGGAGGTCATGGCCGTTCTCGCATCGCTGATCGGTGCTGCCGCCGTCGTCGGCGGCCTATTCGGCTCGCTCACCTACGACACGCCGTCAGGCCCTTCGATCGTGGTTGCCGCACTCATTCTCTTCCTCCTCAGCCTGCTGCCGCGGCTGGGACGCAAGGAACCGCAAGGACAAGGCTCATGAACGCACCGCAACTGACCAAGAACCAGGCGCTGGTCTTCGACGTGCTGGAAAAGGCCGACGGCCCGCTCAGCGCCTATACGATCCTCGACAAGCTGCGCGACCACGGGTTCCGCGCGCCGCTGCAGGTCTACCGTGCGTTGGAGAAGCTGCTCGAATATGGCGTCGTGCATCGGCTGGAGAGTATCAATTCCTTCGTCGTGTGCGCCCATCCGAACGAGGATTGCCACAGCCACGGCACCGTTGCCTTCGCGATTTGCGAAAGCTGCGGCCATGTCATGGAGTTCCACGATCACGAGGTCGATCACCGGCTGAGGGACTGGACGCGCGGCAAGAAATTCAAGGCGGAGAAGACGACGATCGAAATCCGCGGTCTTTGCG
>NZ_JABEPH010000015.1:0-32196 GCF_013004495.1 Rhizobium sp. SEMIA 4085 | reverse complement strand
CGTCTATGTCGGGTTCTGCAATCTTCAGGAAATAGTCGATCCCCCCGCCGACCGACCAGCAGCCGATGACTTCCGGAATGGTCGCAATCACGCGTTCGAAGCGCTCGAAGTCGCTCTGGCGATGATTGGCGAGCGCCACTTCCACCATGACGCTCGCAACTGGGGCGATCCGGCGAAGCGCGACGCGGGCATGGTAGCCGGTAACGATGCCTGCCTTTTCCAGTTTTCTAAGCCGCATCCAGCAAGGTGTCGGCGACAGGCCGGCCTTTTCGGCAAGCGCCAGCTTGGTGATGCGTCCGTCACGCTGAATGGCGTCGAGGATACGCAGATCGATGGCGTCGAGTTTCATGGCATTCCCGGCTGCGCAAATCATTCCAAAGGTGAGGAAAAGACAATGGGAGCGCATTTTGCCATTGTCAATTGAACTGATTTTCACCAGTGTTTATATCATGACAAATTGGCGCCCCGATCCCTCCCAGCTTCGACGGCCGGCTTATCTTTCGCTTGCCGAGCAGATTGCCCGCGCGATTGCCGACGGAAAGCTTTCGGACGGTGACCGGCTGCCGCCGCATCGAAAGATGGCCGACGACCTGCAGCTTTCCGTGCAGACGGTGAGCCGGGCCTACGACGAATTGATCCGACGCGGGCTGATAGCGGGGGAGATCGGTCGCGGCAGCTTCGTGCAGACGCAGCCGCGCGAGCCCGAACCGCCCTACCTGCCCGAGCGGCTCGGGGAGGTGATCGACCTTTCGATCCTCAAGCCGGTCTGCGAGCAGCTCCATCTTGAAAAAATGCGCCAAGCCTTCGCCTGGCTGTCGGAGAATCTTCCATCAAGTTCGGCCCTGTCTTTCAGACCGAACATGGTCTTTCCGCGTCACCGCGCCATTGCCGCGGACTGGCTGTCGCGCTGCGGTCTGGACGTTTCTCCGCTGAATATCTGCCTGACGAATGGTGCGACCTCCGGCATGACCGTCGCGCTGATGAGCGTTGCCCCGCCTGGCTCCACCGTTGCGACCGAAGCAATCAGCCACCATACACTCGTGCCGCTCTCCACCTATCTCGGCCTTCATCTGGAAGGTTTGGCCATTGACGAGGAGGGCATGATCCCCGAAGCACTCGACGAGGCTTGCCGCAAGGGGCCGATTCGCGCGGTCTTTCTGCAGCCGTCCGTCATCAACCCGATGGCGGCCCTGATGAGCGCCAAGCGCCGGCAGCAGCTTGCCGATGTCGCCGCGCGCCACGACATCGCGATCATCGAAAACGACATCCTGGGTCCGCTGGTGGAGGATCGCGCGCCGCCGATTGCCGCTTTTGCGCCGGAGCGCACGCTCTATGTCACGAGCTTCACGAAGATCACCGTACCGGGCTTGCGCATCGGCTATCTCGCAGCGCCGGACCGCTACGTCGCCGCCGTTGCCAACCGCCATCTCGTTTCGAGCTGGATGGCGACGCCGGCGATTGCCGAAATCGCCACCCGCTGGGTAAGCGACGGCACGGCGCTGGAGCTTGTCAGGTGGCAGCGCGAGGCGCTGAAGAGCCGACACGCGATCGCCGCAGAAACGCTGACGGGCCTTGCCTATCGCGCCCATCCCCAAAGCCTACACGTCTGGCTGCCGCTTTCGGGGGCCCATCAGGAGGAAACCTTCGTGTCGCAGGCCCGCCTGCGCGGCGTCGCGATTGCGCCCGGCACCTCTTTCAGGACCGCCGACCAGGGGTGGACGCCCGCCGTGCGCATCTCACTCGGCTCGACCACGGAAAACGAATTGCGCACCGGCCTTGGGGTCGTCGCATCTCTGGCGCAAGGAAATCCCGAGGCGCTGCTGCTTGCGATTTGACGCTACTGCTCGCGAAATGAGCAGCGTCAGAATAATTGTCATGATATTATTTTGCGAATTGACATGATTTGGATCGGCCGTCATCGTTAGTGCATTGCCTGTCTCAACAGGGAGAGATGAATGACGGCGCCGATCATCCGCATCGACAACATCGTCAAGAAGTACGGTCCACTGACCGTGCTCGACGGCTTGTCGATGAATGTCATGCCGGGCGAGAAGCTGGCTCTGATCGGGCCGTCCGGATCGGGAAAGACGACCATCCTGCGCATCCTGATGACGCTTGAATCGATTAGCGGCGGTCATATCGAGATCGACGGCGAGCAGCTCTATCACATGCCGCGCGGCAAGGAGCTTGTCCCGGCAGACGAGCGCCACTTGCATCGCATGCGTGAGAAGATCGGCATGGTCTTCCAGCACTTCAATCTGTTTCCCCACAAATGTGTCCTCGACAACGTGACGCTTGCGCCGATGCTGACGAAAGGCATCAAGCGCGCGGATGCGCAAAAGCGGGCGATGGAACTCCTGGACATGGTCGGCATGGCTGACAAGGCCAAGAGCGTTCCTGCCCAATTGTCCGGCGGCCAGAAGCAGCGTGTCGCAATCGCCAGGGCGCTGGCGTTGTCACCGAAGATCATGCTCTTCGACGAGGTGACATCGGCGCTTGATCCCGAACTCGTCGAGGAGGTCTTGAGCGTCATGAAGCACCTCGCGTCGGAAACCGACATGACGATGCTACTCGTCACGCACGAAATGGGCTTCGCCCACGATTTTGCCGATCGCGTGCTCTTTTTCGACCGCGGCAAGATCGTCGAGGAAGGCAGTCCCAACGACATTTTCCGAAATCCGACGCAGGAGCGGACGCAAACCTTCCTGCGCAAGATCATCGCGGCCGGACATCGCATCTGACCGCTATGCAGCCTCAAGCAATAATCCAAGGAAAACCAGGAGCAGGGAACATGAAAAAGACAATTCTTCTAGGTGCAGCCGCATTGTCCGCACTTCTTTCGGCAGCAATTGGGCCAGCACAGGCCGTCGATCTCGAAGAGCTGAAAGAGCAGGGCTTTGCCCGCATCGCCATCGCAAACGAGCCGCCGTTCACCTCGGTCGGCGCGGACGGAAAGGTGTCGGGCGCTGCACCCGACGTTGCACGGGTGATCTTCGAACGCCTCGGCGTCAAGGAAGTCGTCGCCTCGATTTCCGAATATGGCGCGATGATCCCGGGCCTGCAGGCTGGCCGCCACGATGCGATCACCGCCGGCCTCTTCATGAAGCCCGAGCGTTGTGCTGCTGTCGCCTATTCGGAGCCGATGCTCTGCGACGCGGAGGCCTTCGCCGTCAAGAAGGGCAACCCGCTGAAGCTCAAGAGCTATAAGGATATCGCCGACAATGCGGATGCCAAGATCGGCGCACCCGGCGGCGGCACGGAAGAAAAGCTCGCGCTTGAGGCCGGCGTGCCGCGCGATCGCGTCATCGTCGTTCCGGACGGCCAGAGCGGCATCAAGATGCTGCAGGATGGGCGCATCGACGCCTACTCCCTGCCGGTTTTGTCGATCCACGATCTGATGGCCAAGGCCAATGATGCTAACCTTGAGACGGTTGCACCGGTCTTGGGCGCGCCCGTCTATTGCGATGGTGCGGCCTTCCGCAAACAGGACGTTGCCCTTCGCGACGCCTATGACGTCGAGCTCAAGAAGATGAAGGAATCGGGCGAGTTCGCAAAGATCATCGAGCCCTACGGCTTCTCGGCCGCGGCCGCAATGTCGACCAGCCGCGAAAAGCTCTGCGCAGCAAAGTAAGCCTGCGGACGTCCGGCTCCGTCAACGAGCGGAGCCGGTTCCTCAATTTCCTGAAAGGGACCCGTCCAGATGTCGGTATGGTCCGGCTACCTCACATTGATCCTGGAAGGTGCGCTCGTCACCATTAAGCTCACGCTCATGGGATCGGCATTGGCGCTTGTCATGGCATTCGTTGCTGGGCTTGCGCGGCTGTCGCGCTTCTTCGCCGTGCGGGCGCTTGCAACAGTCTATATCGAGTTCTTTCGCGGCACCTCGATCTTCGTGCAGCTTTTCTGGGTCTATTTCGTGCTGCCCTTTGCCGGGCTCACCCTGACACCGCTCCAGGCAGGCGTTCTTGCTCTCGGACTGAATGTCGGCGCCTATGCGGCAGAAGTCGTTCGCGGTGCCGTCAAGGCGATCGGGCGCGAACAGAGCGAAGCCTGCATCGCGCTCAACCTGTCGCGCTACCAGCGCATGCGCTACATCATCCTGCCGCAGGCGCTGCCCTTGATGCTGCCGACCTTCTGCAACAATGCGATCGAACTTCTGAAAGGAACCGCCGTCGTCTCGCTGATCTCGCTGACGGATCTGACGTTCCAGGCGCAGGTCGTGCGGGCACAGACGGGCAATACGCTGATACCGTTTGCGACCATTCTCGTTCTCTACTTCCTGATGGCCTGGGCAATTTCGACTGCGATGCGCTGGCTTGAGCGGCGCATGAGCCGCGGTCTCGACGGAATGAGGATCTAGATCGATGGAATGGGACTGGGATTTCGTCTGGCAGATCATGCCGACGCTCATCGAAGGCTTCAAGATCACCATCCTTGCGACGGTACTCGGTGCGGCGGTTGCGGCCATCCTGGGCCTTGCGATCGCGCTTTTGCGGCGTTCGCCGATCACCGCGGTATCGCGCGGCGTCGGCTTCTTCTCCGAATTCATCCGCGGCACGCCGCTTTTGGTGCAGCTCTACTTCATCTTCTACGTGCTGCCGGATATCGGCATCAGACTTGCGCCCCTCGTCGCCGGCGTCATCGGCCTTGGCCTCCATTATGCGACCTATACCGCCGAAGTCTACCGCGCCGGCATCGAGAATGTGCCGCGTGGGCAGTGGGAAGCGGCAAAGGCTACGAACCTCACGACCCGCCAGGCATGGATCCATATCATCCTGCCGCAGGCGATCCCTCCGATGATCCCGGCACTCGCCAATTATTTCATCGCGATGTTCAAGGAGACGCCGCTGCTTTCGGCAATCACGGTGCTCGAACTGATGAACCAGGCCAAGAGCATCGCCAACAGCAACTACCGCTATATCGAGCCGATGACGCTGGTCGGTATCTTTTTCCTAGCGATCAGCCTGATCTCGGTGATCGGGCTGCGCTGGCTCGAAGAGCGTTACGCTCGGACGGAAGACTGAGATGACAATGATCGATATCCAGATGGCAAGCCGCCGTCCGCGGCTGGACGAGCGCCCCTTGGAAAAGCGCGTGGGCCTTGTGATCCTTGCAACCGACCATACGACGGAAGTTGACTTCCAGCGGATGGTCGCGAGCAATCGCATCGGCGTCTATGTGAGCCGCATCCATTACGCCAATCCGACGACGCCGGAAAACCTCCTGAATATGCAGCCTTCGCTGACGGCAGGAGCAGGTCTCATCCTGCCAGGCGAACCGCTCGATGCGATCATCTATTCATGCACGTCGGCATCGGTCGTCATCGGTGATGCCAGGGTCGAGGCTGCAATCGCTGCTGCAAAGCCCGGCGTGCCGGTCGTCACGCCAACGGCGGCAGCGGTCGACGCCCTGCGCGCCTTCGGCGCAAAAAGAATATCGGTCCTGACGCCCTACACCGTCGAAACAAGCAGGCCGATGGCGGACTATTTTGCAGAGCTCGGCTTCGAAATAGACCGATTCACCTGCCTTGGGTTCACCGACGACCGCGAGATGGCGCGCATTGCGCCGGACGAGATCGCGGCGCTTGCACTTGACGCCACTGCGCCAGCCTCCGATGCCCTGTTCATCTCCTGTACGGCGCTGCGTGCCGCCCAGGTCGCAGGCAGGATCGAACGGAAGAGCGGCAAGCCGGTGGTCAGCAGCAATCTGGCGACTGCCTGGGCCTGCCTGAGGCTTTGCGGCGAGGATCAAGCCTGGCCGCAGGTCGCCCGTCTCATGACGATGCCTTATCCGGAATATTGATGACATGACCACGTCTTTGCCAGTCACCCTCCGGGACATCATTCTTGCGTCCGAGCGCATCTCCAACCAGGTCCGAAAAACCCCGATCATAAGGTCGGAGGCGCTCAGCGAACGTGTGGGCACAGCCGTCTACCTGAAGCTCGAACACCAGCAGATTACCGGCAGTTTCAAGCTGCGCGGCGCCACCAATGCCGTGCTCTCACTTAAGGCAGAGGAGAAGGCGCGCGGCGTCGTTGCCGCCTCGACCGGCAATCACGGGCGCGCGCTTGCCTATGCCGCGAGGGCGGCGGGTTCCACGGCGACGATCTGCATGTCGCGGCTGGTTCCCGAAAACAAAGTGGCCGAGATCCGCCGGCTCGGCGCAAATGTCCGAATCATCGGGCGCTCGCAAGACGACGCCCAGTTGGAGGTCGACCGTCTTGTACAAGACGATGGGCTGGTCGCGGTCCCACCCTTTGATGACGCCAGGGTGATTGCGGGGCAGGGGTCACTCGGGCTGGAAGTCTTCAAGGATTGCCCCGAGGCCGCAACGGTCCTCGTGCCGCTGTCGGGCGGCGGTCTCGCGTCTGGTGTCGCAGCCGCGCTTAAAGCGATCAATCCGGACGTTGGCATCATCGGCCTCACCATGGAGCGGGGTGCCGCCATGAAGGCAAGCCTTGAGGCAGGGCGTCCGGTGGAGGTCCAGGAAGAGGAGAGCTTTGCCGATTCCCTAGGTGGCGGCATCGGCCTCGACAACCAACTCACTTTCTCGATGTGCCGCGACCTGCTTGATGACGTCGTTCTTCTGAGCGAGCCGGAGATCGCCGCAGGCATGCGTCACGCCTATTCAATGGAAGGCGAGGTGATCGAGGGAGCGGGTGCTGTCGGGGTTGCGGCGCTGCTTGCCGGCAAGATCGAGATCACCGGGCCGGTGGTTGCGATCCTGTCAGGCCGCAATGTCGACATGGAGCAGCATCGAAGCGTGATCAACGGCGCGACCGCGCCTATCAGAAAGGATGTGGCATGAGCTCCATGGTCATTCTGACGGAATCAGATCTCCGGAAGATCATCGGCCTCGACCTTGACGCGGTCGCCTGCGTCGAAGACGCCTTTAAAGCGCTGGCGACGAAAGCTGTCTCCATGCCCCCGATCCTGAGGCTCGACGTTCCGGAACATCGTGGCGAAGTCGATGTGAAGACGGCCTATGTTCCAGGCATCGAAAGCTTCGCCATCAAGATAAGTCCCGGCTTCTTCGACAATCCCAAAATCGGGCTTGCGAGCACGAACGGGATGATGGTGCTGCTTTCCAGCAGAACCGGCCTTGTTCAAGCGCTGCTCCTCGACAACGGCTACCTCACCGATGTGAGAACCGCGGCTGCAGGAGCGGTCGCAGCAAAGCATCTGTCTCGCGACAATTCGAAGGTCGCGGCGATCTTCGGGGCCGGTATGCAGGCGAAACTGCAGCTCGAGGCGCTGATGCTGGTACGGCCGATCCGCGAGGCGCGGATCTGGGCGCGCGATTTTGCCAAGGCGCAAGGGGTTGCCGTTCAGCTTACGAAGGCGCTTGGGGTAGCCGTCACCGCGGTGGCGGACCCGAAGAATGCGGTCGCTGGCGCCGACGTCATCGTCACGACCACACCTTCTGAAACGCCGATCCTGAAAGCCGAATGGTTGGAGGCCGGCCAGCATGTGACGGCCATGGGTTCTGATGCGGAACACAAGAACGAGATTGACCCCGTCGCAATCGCCAAAGCCTGGCTCTATGTCGCCGACAGCCTGAAGCAGACGCGCCGTCTGGGCGAACTTCACCACGCGATCGCAACAGGCACGGTTGCCGCCGACGCGGCATTTCCGGAGCTCGGACAGATCGTATCCGGTCAACGTCGGGGCCGTTCGGACGCCACGCAAATCACGATCGCAGACCTGACCGGCACCGGCATCCAGGACACCGCCATCGCCACGCTTGCCTTTGCGCGAGCCAACGCCGCCAAGGCCGGAACCATATTCGAAAGCTGACCGGTGCGGCACCGGACAAGGGAGAAAAGACCATGAGTGAGCCTAAACTCAAATTTTCGCGCGAGGAATACAGTGCCCGCCTCGACAAGACCCGAAAGGCGATGGAAGCCAAGGGCATCGAATTGTTGATCGTCAGCGATCCATCGAACATGGCCTGGCTGACCGGCTATGACGGCTGGTCCTTCTATGTGCATCAGGCAGTGATCGTGCCGCCGTCGGGCGAACCGATCTGGTTCGGCCGCGGGCAGGACGCCAATGGCGCGAAGCTCACCGCCTACCTGAAACACGAAAACATCATCGGCTATCCCGATCACTACGTGCAGTCGACCGAGCGGCACCCGATGGATTACCTCTCCGGCACTTTGACGGACCGCGGCCTCAGTAAGATTTCGATCGGCGTCGAGATGGACAATTACTGGTTTTCGGCGGCAGCCTTCGCTTCGCTGCAGAAGCATCTGCCGAATGCCCGTTTCGTCGACGCGACGGCGCTCGTCAACTGGCAGCGCGCCGTCAAGAGCGAGACGGAAGTCAAATATATGCGCAATGCCGCCCGCATTGTCGAAGCCATGCATCAGCGCATCTTCGACAAGATCGAAGTCGGCATGCGCAAATGCGATCTCGTCGCAGAGATCTATGATGCAGGGACAAGGGGCGTCGACGGGATCGGCGGGGATTACCCGGCCATCGTGCCTTTGCTGCCGTCGGGCGTGGAGGCCTCTGCCCCGCATCTCACCTGGGATGACCGGCCGTTGAAACGGGGCGAGGGAACCTTCTTCGAGATCGCCGGCTGCTATAATCGCTACCATCTGCCGCTTTCGCGCACCGTTTTCCTCGGCAAGCCGACGCAGGCTTTTCTCGATGCGGAAAAAGCAACGCTCGAAGGCATGGAAGCCGGCCTTGCAGTCGCAAAGCCCGGCAATACCTGCGAAGACATCGCCAATGCCTTCTTTGCGGTCCTGAAAAAATACGGGATCGTGAAGGACAATCGCACCGGTTATCCGATCGGGCTTTCCTATCCGCCGGATTGGGGCGAGCGGACCATGAGCCTGCGTCCCGGCGACAAGACGGAATTGAAACCCGGCATGACCTTCCATTTCATGACAGGTCTCTGGCTCGAAGACATGGGCTTCGAGACGACCGAAAGCATTCTGATCACGAAGACTGGCGTCGAGTGCCTCGCCAATGTGCCGCGAAAGTTGATGGTCAAGGACTGATAGGATGATGAGCGATACAATAATGCGCCCATCGCCGATCAGTGCGACGGTCGATTTCGAGGCGGACGGCGTTCAACATGGTTTCTTGCGGCTGCCCTACAGCCGCGATGATTCGGCATGGGGATCGGTCATGATCCCGGTCACCGTCATGAAAAACGGCCGCGGTCCGACCGCTCTTTTGACAGGCGGCAATCACGGCGATGAGTATGAAGGGCCGATCGCACTCTTCGATCTTGCCCGCACGCTTCGGGCAGAAGAGGTCAAAGGCCGCGTCATCATCGTGCCCGCCATGAACTACCCGGCGTTCCTGTCGCAGACCAGAACCTCGCCGATCGACAAGGGCAATATGAACCGCAGCTTTCCGGGCAGGCCGGACGGCACGGTCACTCAGAAAATCGCCGATTACTTCCAGCGGATCCTCCTGCCGCTTGCCGATATCGTGCTCGACTTCCATTCGGGCGGCAGGACACTCGATTTTCTGCCCTTCTGCGCTGCCCACATTCTTCCAGACAAGAAACAGGAGGCAAAGGGTTTCGAGTTCGTTCAGGCGTTCGGCGCGCCCTACTCGATGAAGATGCTGGAGATCGACGCCGTCGGCATGTACGACACGGCCGCCGAGGAGATGGGCAAAATCTTCATCACCACCGAGCTCGGCGGCGGCGGGACCGCGACGGCGAAAAGCGCCGCTATTGCCAAACGCGGGGTAATGAACGTTCTAACGCATGCCGGCATCGTTGAGGGTGTTGTCGACGAGCAGCCCACCCAGTGGCTCGACATGCCGGATGGAGACTGCTTCCTCTTCGCAGAGGACGCCGGGCTCGTCGAATTTGCAGTCGACCTCGGCGGGGCCGTGAGAAAGGGTGAGGTTGTCGCTCGCATCCATCCGGTCGGAAGAACCGGTGGTCTTCCGGTCGAGCTCTGCTCAAAAATGACGGGCATCCTCGCTGCACGGCATTTTCCGGGACTGATAAAACCGGGCGATTGCGCCGCGGTCCTTGCGGTTTGAACCTGCAGAGATGGTTCAAGCGCCGCGCAAAGGCGCTGTTGCTGGCTCTTCACGACCGCCGTTCCGGGAGCGGCGGTCGAGGCGATCTATGTCTCAGGCGCCCTGTATCAGCCTCGAACTTCAGGTCTGCAGGATCGCGTAGAGGACGTTTCTGTTTTCGCCGAACTCCACCTTTGCGTCAAACCGATCCTGATTTGGAAGGCCCCCTATAATCGACCACATCTCCGATTCAGAGCGCCATAGAAGAGCCCAATTCATGAACGTTTCCATATATCCCTCGACGTGTATGTCGCGCGCGAAGTTGGCGAACAGAAATTGGCCGCCGGGCTTGAGCATCTGCAGACAACGTTCGGTAAGCTTCACTGCCACATTGTGCGCAAGGTAGTCGTAGAGGCCGGCCGCGTAGATAAAGTCAAAACGGCCCAGTTGCTGAGAACGTGACAAGAGCGTGCGCACGGAGCCATTGATGGCCTCGACCGGACTTCCGGCAAAGTCACGCGCCACTGATCCGACACTGAGCGGGTCTTGGTCGAGCGCCACCCATCGACTGATCGCGCCGTCTTGCAACGCTTTCGACTGGTCCGCTTCCCTCAGATGTCCAGCGGCGATCGTCAGGATCTCGGTGTCGCCCGGCCGGGCAGATGCGATGGCGTCCACCTTTGCGGTCAGAAGGTTCCGCCTTTCGCGCACAGCGACAGATGACGAAGCTTGCTTTGTGTATGCATAAACATCCCGCCCCAGAGCGGAAGCCTGCTCGATTGCCGGGCTCATGCTCGGATGCTCATAAATAAAGTCGAGAAGTTGAGCGTCGCCCGAGTAGCCGCGAGGTTTTTCGAAGGACCAGCGGGTCAGGGGATCTTCAAGAAGATGGGCAGCGACGGGATGTTCGCGAGCAATCGGCGTGAGGCGCTGCCAGACGGAGGAGGGCAGTTTTTGCCTCAGGTCACTTAGCCGCGTCGTCAGATCGCGGACGATTTCTGCCGCCGGCAAGCGGTTTTGGAATTGCTGCTCGCTTAAGGAGAGCAAAACGGCCAGTTCTGCACGCCCTTCAATGAAGCGTTCTTGCAGATACCCGCTGTCTGATAATTTTGAACTTCCCGCGATGAGATCAGGGGTGACGAGGCTAACTCCGTCGAGAGCTGTCTGAAATCGGTTCACTGTGTTGTTTCCGTTAATATTAAGCTAACTATAGAAAAAGAAATTGTCTCGCGCTAGAGTTTAATAAATGGCGCAATAGCGGAAAATCGGTAACCCATTTGTGACCCGGCAACCTTGTGCCGGCATGGGTCTTAACCAAAACTTCATCGGCAATAACTATCGTCGCGACAACCTTGGCCGTGCCATCTGCAATGACAGCAAATTGTTTCGACGTCGCGGAAGCGGACGGAAACCCTTCAATTTCGATGAGTTCGGGTGAACCGTGCATGAGGCACACGCTGGCAGAAGTCGAGACAACGCTCATCGCGCAGGAAAAGACTCATCAGTCCTGCGATCTGCGCGCTCTCTATCTCGAACAGGGCGATCAGCGTCGCAGAACATCGACCCGCGCTGGCCTTTGGTTGGCAGTCACGGTCTATCTGATGTTCTTCGTGACCGACCTGCTGCTTGTTCCCGATGTGGCGATCTTCACCATAATCGCGCGGGTGATCGTCGGGCTCGGAGCCTTGCTCGTGCTTGAAGTTCAACTTCGGCGAGGCGTTCGTACCAACTGCCTCGATCTGACATGCGCGGCCGCCTTGGTCCTGGGCTATGCGGGATGGGTCATTCCGACACTGTTGACGACAAGAGTTGAAAGTCTGTCCTACTATATGGTGTTCGGCGCGATCTTCATGATGGGCGCGAACCTCTTCTTCAGCTTTCGCTTTGCATTATCGGTCATCGCATCCAGCCTGGTGCTGGCGATTTTCCTTGCGTCGCTTGCAGTCTTCAGTCCCGGACCTTCCTACGATCTCGCTTTCGTGACGTTCTACTTGTCGTGCTTCACATTCACCTCCTATGTGAATTGGAAGCTTAACAAGGAACGCTTCAACGTCTTCCTTAACGCGCATGAGGCGGATCTCCAGCACCAGGAAGCCTCGGAGCGGGGAAAAGCACTTCTCAGGCTGTCGAATACCGACCCATTGACCGGACTGGAAAATCGAAGGGCCGTCGACCAGCAGTTGCGTGACTTTTGGGAAAAATGGCAAACGCAGGGGATCGAATTTGCCACGTTTCTGATCGATGTCGATTTCTTCAAAAAGTATAATGACTTCTATGGTCATCAGGAGGGGGACAGATGCCTCATCGCCGTGGCGACGGCTCTTGACGACGCCGTGGCGCCCATAGGGGCAACGATTGGACGTTACGGCGGCGAGGAATTCATCGTCATCGCGGCCCTGCGGAACGACGTGGAGGCTGCGGATCTGGCTGAAAAACTCCGTCGCACCGTCGAAGACCTTAAAATTGCGCACGGGCAGCGTCTTGACGGGGTGCCGGTGGTGACGGTCAGCGTTGGCGCGGCAGTGACAAGACCAGAATCTGGTTCGAAACTTGAGAAGATCATCAACGAAGCGGATCGCGCGCTTTACTCGGCGAAAGCAAACGGCCGCAATTGCGCAGAACTTTTCGATCCGAACGATCCTCAAAGCGGTGACGAAACGGCGCACATAGCTGCGCTTTTGAAGGTTGCCGTAGCTCAGAAGCTCGTCTCCCTTGTCTATCAGCCGATTCAAGAGGTCGAAAGTGGCAACGTGCATGCGGTTGAGGCTCTCATGCGACTGAGCATGCCTGACGGCACTGCAGCGCCGCCAAGCCTCTTCATTCCGGTAGCGGAGCGATCCGGTGCGATAATGGAACTTGGCTATTGGGCGCTACGCACCGTTTGCAGGGAACTGCTGGCTGCAAATCATATCGAGCTCGTGAGCGTGAATGTTTCGCCGATCCAGTTGAGAGCACCTGGTTTTGCCTCCTGCGTCGCCGCCGTCCTTTCCGAGACCGGCGTGATGGGGGCAAGGATCGCGTTCGAGATAACCGAGGGGCTTGAGCTGGAAATGCATTCGGATGTTATCCGTTGCATTAGCGACCTGAAAGCGCTTGGCATCAAGATTTGGCTGGACGACTTTGGGACCGGCTTTGCGGGTCTCTCCTGGCTTCGCCTGATCGACTTCGACACCGTCAAGATTGATCGATCCTTCCTTCACGACAGCGATACTGCGCGTGGAAGAGCCATGCTGCGCGATATAATCCGGCTCATCCGCAATCGTGGGCATCGCATTCTTATCGAAGGCGTCGAAACGGAAGAACAGCTCGAGCTGATGCGGGAATGCCGAATTGACGATGTTCAGGGATTCCACGTGGGACGACCCGTTCCAGCCTCGGAATTTGCGCGCCGACCCTTGGGGGTGACCACGCCCGATGATGATCTGGCCTACAGCGCGCAAGCCTCCTGATCCAGCCCTTTTGCTTTACGGTGATAAGGTCGATTTTCCATGCCGGATGGCACAGCGGCTTGTGATGCGGTTCACTCAGCCTCGTTTCACTAACCGCGAAAAAATCTTGCGGCCGGTGGGCTGGATGCGAAGGCTTGCCATGGTGGGCCTTCGCATCAGCTGACATGCACGTTCACGATTGGCTGCTAATTGCTTCGAGGGGAGCTTGCGACTGGCATCGATGCCTACCCTAGTCGAACATGCCCTTCGGCGTCTCGCCCTTCAAGAAGGGCTCGATGAAGGCGTGCAGCAGCTCCGACTGGTTGATGACAGCCGTGTGTGACGTCGCCGGCATGACGGCGAGGCGCGAGGCCGGCAGCGGCTTGCCCATGTCGCCCATAGTGCCGCCGCCGAGCAGCCGGAACATGGCAACGGAATGTTCGAGGGTTGCAACGTCGGCGTCGCCAGTGACGATCAGCACCGGCGTCTTCACCGCCTTGACGTCAGCTTCCCATGCCATCGGCTCGTGTTCGAGCGCGATCAGCTTCTTGACCAGGGCAGGAAAACCGTCGGGATTGGCGGCAAGCTTGCGATAGTCCGCGGCAAACGGCATGCCGACAAACATTTCCACCGTCATTTGCGGGATGAAGGCCGTGAACTCCGGCTGCCAGCCCTCAGCATCATAGGCGACGGAGGCGGCGATCAGCTTGTTCACCTTTTTCGGATGGCGGATGGCAACTTGCAGCCCGGCGGCCGCACCCATGGAGTAGCCGAATATATCGGCCTTCTTGAGGCCGACGGCGTCCATAAAGGCTGCCACGTCGTCGGCCAGGTTGGGATAGGTGATCGGCCGGTCGATGTCGGTGGTGCGGCCGTGCCCCTGAAGTTCGAGGGCGTAGACCTTGTGGGTTTCGGCAAGCTTCGGGATAATTGCTCCCATGGAAGGGATGTTCATATAGGCGCCGTGCAGTACCACCAGCGGATCGCCAACGCCGGACACTTCGTAATAGATCTGCATGCCGTTGACCTTAACGCGGTTGCCCGCCGGTTGGGCCTCGGCAAGGAGGGAGCTGGTGACAAACAGGGCTGCTGAAATCAGGGCTGCGCGGAACATGGGTCTTTCCTCTCTATCGCGTGCGTTTCGCCAATGCTGATGATAAGACGAAGGTCCCTTGCGCAATCCGACAGGCCAGGGTTCGAAATTTTTCCGGATAATCGGGCGGCAGCGCCGTGGTAGATACCGCCGCCCCCTTCAGGCTCGCAGATTAAATTTCACGAAGCTTTCATAATTGCGAATAAGTCGCACTTGCAAAAATGGACAGCTTTCCATAAGACTGCATATGCAAATCATTCGCAGCAAGGAGCATGGGCATGTTGAAACGGGTAGGACACTTGTTGGCCGGATTGATCGCGGCAGCAATCGTGTCGGTTGCAGCGATGCCGGCAGCGGCTCAGGAGAAGTTCAAGGCGGTGACGACATTTACGGTCATCGCCGACATGGCCAAAAACGTGGCGGGCGATGCCGCCATCGTGGAATCGATCACGAAACCGGGTGCGGAGATCCACAATTATTCGCCGACACCCGGTGACATACAAAGGGCGCAGGGCGCTCAACTTATCCTCTGGAACGGCCTTAATCTCGAGCGCTGGTTCGAAAGGTTTTTCGTCAATCTCCGTGACGTTCCGGGTGTCGTCGTCTCTGAAGGCGTTCAACCGATGAGCATTTCCGAAGGTCCGTATACCGGCAAGCCCAACCCGCATGCCTGGATGTCGCCGAACAATGCCCTGATCTATGTCGACAACATCCGCAACGCCTTCGTCAAGTACGATCCAAAGAACGCCGCAGTCTACGAGGCAAACGCTGCCGCCTACAAAGAGAAGATCGAGGCGACCATTACGCCGATCCGAGAAAAGCTTGCGCAGATTCCCGAGGACAAGCGCTGGCTGGTATCGAGCGAGGGCGCCTTTTCCTATCTCGCCCGTGACTTTGCCCTGAAGGAACTCTATCTCTGGCCGATCAATGCCGATCAGCAGGGAACACCGCAACAGGTCCGCAAGGTGATCGATGCCATCGATGCCAACAAGATCGTTGCGGTTTTCAGCGAGAGCACGGTGTCCGACAAGCCGGCCAGGCAGGTGGCGCGCGAGACCGGCGTTCATTACGGCGGCGTGCTCTATGTGGATTCCCTCAGCGAGGAGGACGGGCCTGTGCCAACCTATATCGATCTGCTTCGCGTAACCTCCGATACTGTCGAAAAGGGCCTTGTCGAGGGCCTGTCGCAATGAATGAGCCGCTCAGCAATCTCGCCCGTCCCGCGTCTTTCGATGCGGGATCGGGCATTGCGGTGAAAAGCGCCACCGTCACCTACCGCAACGGCCATACTGGGCTTTGGGATGCGAGTTTCCAGATCCCGATGGGCACGATCACCGCGCTGGTCGGGGTCAACGGCTCCGGCAAGTCGACGTTGTTCAAGTCGATCATGGGATTCGTGCGTCTGGCCAAGGGCGACATTAGAGTGCTCGGAATGTCAGTCGGTGAGGCGCTGCGCAAGAACCTCGTCGCCTACGTGCCGCAAAGCGAGGAGGTCGATTGGGATTTTCCAGTCTTGGTCGAGGACGTTGTCATGATGGGTCGCTACGGCCACATGGGCATGATGCGCATTCCGAAGGCGGCCGATCACGCTGCGGTGTCATCGGCACTCGCACGCGTCAACATGAGCGACTTCCGCACGCGCCAGATCGGCGAGCTGTCGGGCGGGCAGAAGAAGCGCGTTTTCCTGGCCCGTGCGCTCGCCCAGGACGGCCGTGTCATCCTGCTCGACGAGCCCTTCACCGGCGTCGACGTCAAGACCGAGGACCAGATCATCGCATTGCTTCGCGAGTTGCGCGACGAGGGCCGGGTCATGCTCGTTTCCACACACAATCTCGGCTCGGTGCCTGAATTCTGCGACCGCACCGTGCTCGTCAAAGGCACAGTGCTCGCCCATGGCACGACTGCCGAGACTTTCACGCAGGCAAATCTTGAAAAGGCCTTTGGCGGCGTGCTGCGCCACTTCTTGCTGACCGAGGCTAAGGATGGCCAGTCACATCCGATCGATGTGATGACCGACGACGAACGCCCGCTCGTGCTGCAAGACGGCCGGTTCGTCGCGCACGAGCCACGGGGTAATGGAGGCTCGCGCTGATGGCCTTCCTCATTGAGCCTTTCACCTATGAATACATGCTCAACGCCATGTGGGTGTCGGCTCTGGTCGGCGGTGTCTGCGCGTTTTTGTCCTGCTACCTGATGCTCAAGGGCTGGTCACTGATCGGCGATGCGCTTTCCCATTCCATCGTCCCCGGGGTAGCCGGCGCCTATATGCTGGGCCTGCCCTTTTCGGTCGGCGCATTCTTCTCCGGCGGCCTTGCCGCCGCCGCGATGCTCTTCCTCAACCAGCGCACGAGGCTGAAAGAGGACGCCATTATCGGCCTGATCTTCTCTTCCTTTTTCGGGCTCGGCCTCTTCATGGTGTCCCTGTCGCCGACCTCGGTGAACGTCCAGACCATCGTGCTCGGCAACATTCTCGCCATCACGCCGGAGGACACTCTCCAGCTCGCCGTCATCGGTTTTGTCTCGCTCGCCGTCCTTCTCGTCAAATGGAAGGATCTCATGGTCACCTTCTTCGACGAGACCTATGCACGGTCGATCGGCCTCAATCCCACTGCGCTCAAGATCATGTTCTTCACGCTGCTTTCGGCATCGACGGTCGCCGCCCTCCAGACGGTCGGTGCTTTCCTCGTCATCTGTATGGTGGTGACCCCGGGCGCTACTGCCTATCTGCTGACCGACCGCTTCCCCCGGCTGCTCGCGATCGCCGTCGTCATTGGCGCGGCGACCAGTTTCGTCGGTGCGTATGCGAGTTATTTCCTGGACGGCGCAACTGGCGGCATCATCGTCGTGCTGCAGACCCTCCTCTTCCTTGCCGCCTTCTTCCTTGCCCCTAAACACGGAATGCTGGCGGCGCGTCGCAGGGCGGCCGAAGTTCACGAGGCCCGTCAATGAATATCCTTGAGACTTTGGTTTCGCCTTTCCAGTTCGGCTTTATGGTCAACGCGCTGGTCATCTCGATGCTTGTGGCCGTGCCGACCGCGCTACTTTCCTGCTTTCTCGTGGTCAAGGGCTGGTCATTGCTGGGTGATGCCATCTCCCATGCTGTTTTTCCTGGCGTGGTCATCGCGTATATCATCGGCATCCCTTTTGCAGTCGGCGCCTTCGTCACCGGCATGTTCTGTGCGGTTGCCACTGGCTTTTTGAAAGACAACAGCCGCATCAAGCAGGATACGGTGATGGGTATCGTGTTTTCCGGCATGTTCGGCTTCGGCCTGGTGCTCTACGTCAAAATCCAGTCCGAGGTGCATCTCGATCACATATTGTTTGGGGACATGCTGGGCGTTGGCTGGCGCGACATTGCCGAGGCGGCCGTCATTGCGGCATTGACCGCGGGCATCATCGGTATCAAGTGGAAGGATTTCCTTCTGCATGCATTCGATCCGGCCCAGGCAAGGGCCGTCGGCCTTCGGGTCAACCTGTTGCACTACGGCTTGCTCTGCCTGATTTCGCTGACCGTTGTCGGTGCATTGAAGGCGGTCGGAATTATCCTCGCCATCGCGATGCTCATTGCACCGGGCGCTATTGCCTTCCTGCTGACGCGCCGCTTCAGCAGGATGCTCATCCTGTCGGTGGTCATTGCCTTAATCGCCTCGAGTGCGGGAATCTATCTATCTTTTTTCATCGATAGCGCACCGGCTCCGACCATCGTTTTGATGCTCTCCATCCTGTTTACGGCGGCCTTTATCGTCACCGTTAGGACGAAGCGGTCGCAGGCCACATTGCAATAGGTCGATGCGGGATAGATCAGAACAGCGTGGGGTCTCTCTTTCTGAGCCTTAGAAGACACGATGCTTCATGACGGATTGATGACAAAACTGAAAAACAGCTGAAAACAGCCGCTGCCTATTTGACATGGGAGCCTTTTAGAGAGGTCGCCAAGAAGCGCCGCTCGTTCAAAAGGAACGTTTGACGCTTCCCTCACCCGAAGGCGCGCCCCATGAAAATCATTCAGATCACCGATACGCATTTCAGCCCGAACAAGCCGCATTTCAACGGTAATTGGGCGCCGCTTTTGACATGGATCGAGGAAACCGGTGCCGATCTGATCATCCATACCGGCGATCTTAGCGTCGACGGCGCGGATCTGGACGAGGACATCATCTTTTCGATGGACCTCATGCGTCAGGCTTCCATCCCGATGCTCATCGTTCCGGGTAACCACGATGTCGGCGATCTCCCAGGCTCGCGTCAGCCGGTCAATACTGAGCGGCTTCAGCGCTGGCGGCGGCTGGCCGGTGAGGATCGATGGCTGGAAGACGCAGGTTCCTGGCGCTTCGTCGGCCTCAATTCGCTGCTGCTCGGCCATGAGGATGACGAGGAGGAAGCGCAATTCGAATGGCTCCGCAATGCTTTGGAAGACCGGGGCGGCCGTCGCGTTGCGCTTTTTGCGCACAAGCCGCTTTTCGTCGACGAGCCGCATGAAGGCGATACCGGTTACTGGAGCGTAAGGCCGTCCCAGCGCCGCCGGCTTTACGACCTGATCGCCGCACATGACGTCGCGCTCTTTGCCAGCGGCCATCTGCACTGGGCCTGGCAGGGACGCTTTAAACAGACAGCGCTGACATGGGGACCGTCGGCCGCCTTCATCATCGACAAGATGGAGCGCGAAATGCCGGGCAAGCGCCTGATCGGCGCCGTTGTCCACGAATTCGGCGACGATGCCGAAAGCCGCACCGTCGCGGTTCCCGGCATGACCGCGCATGTGCTCGACGACGTCGTGCACGAGGTCTATCCGCATGCGGCAAAGGCGCAGGAGCTGGCCGAATGAGTGCGCTTTCGCTCCGCGGCATCACGAAGTCCTTCGGCGGCAGCAAAATCCTCAAGGGCGTGAGCCTCGATGCGCAGTCCGGCGAGTTCATCGCGCTTGTCGGTCCTTCAGGCTGCGGCAAGAGCACCCTTTTGCGTATCCTTGCCGGTCTCGAGCATGCAGACGAGGGCGAAATTGCGATCGGCGGGCGCGACGTGTCGGCGATGGCAGCGGCCGACCGCAATATCGCGATGGTCTTTCAATCCTACGCGCTCTACCCGCACCTGACGGCATCGCAAAACATCGCCGTCCCGCTTGCCATGCGCCGGCTCTCAAGAACCCAGCGTCTGCCATTCATGGGGCCGCTGACGCCCGGCCAGCGCACGATCCGTGCAAGCATTGAGCGTGACGTCAGGGAGATGGCGAAATCGTTGAAGATCGACCATTTGCTGGACCGCAAGCCTGGGCAGATGTCCGGGGGCCAGCGGCAGCGCGTGGCCCTTGCCCGCGCCATGGTCCGCCAACCAAGCGTTTTCTTGATGGACGAGCCGCTTTCCAATCTTGACGCAAATCTGCGCGTCCATGCGCGCGGCGAAATCGTCGAGCTGCATCGCCGCGCCGGCGTACCCACCGTCTATGTCACGCACGACCAGGCGGAGGCTCTCTCGATGGCGGACCGCCTCGCCGTGATGATCGGCGGCAATCTTCTGCAGCTCGCGAGTCCGCAAGTAATCTACGATGACCCAGCGCATATCGAGGTTGCCTGCTTCATAGGCCAGCCGCGCATCAACCTGCTGCCGGCGGTTGCGGAAGGCGGTATCGTCGCCTTTGGCGGAATTCGCCTGGCGCTTAAGACCATGGCGCAGTCGAAAGCTTCGGTCACCATCGCCATTCGCCCAGAATTCGTTCACCTTGTCGAGAGCAGGCATGACGGGCTTCCCGCGTGCATCGAGCGGATCGAATTCCTGGGATCAGAGGTCATTATCTACTGCCGGCTGGACGCGATCGGCGAGACAATGATCGTCAAGCTTTCGCCGGCGCGGGCCGCCGGTCTTTCAGTCGGCGCCCCTGTCGGACTTCAGCTCTCATGCGATCGCGCCATGGTCTTCGCCGAAGACGGCTCGCGGCTGCGCAGGGTCGTTGCTGTAGCGGATGCTGGACGGGAGAAGGCGCATGGCTAGTGTCACATCCATGGCCATGCCGGGAGATCCGGCCGCAGCGCATCGCCTGAGCGAAGCCCGCATTGCCTGGATGCTGGCGCTGCCTGCGATCGTGTTGCTTTTCCTCTTCGTGCTTCTTCCGGTCGTTGCCGTCATCATACTCGGCTTCACCGACTTCGAACTCGGCTATGGAACGTTCCGTTTCGTCGGTTTGGAAAACTACGCTGACCTGATCACCGATCGCACCTTTCGCAGGTCGCTGTGGAACACGGCGGTCTACACGGCAATCGTCGCGCCGGTCTCGATCTGCCTTGGGCTCGCCATTGCGATGCTGATCGAAAGCGAGACTGCGGCGCGCAGTTTCTTTCGCACCGCATATTTCCTGCCTGTCGCCTCGCTGATCGTCGCCATGGCGACCGTCTGGCAGTATATGTTCCATCCGACGATCGGCCCGCTCAACGGGCTGCTTTCGCTTGTCGGCCTTTCCGGCCCGAACTGGCTCGGCAGCTCCGGAACGGTGCTCTACAGCCTATCGATCATCGGCGTCTGGCAATCGGTGGGCTTCAATATGGTGCTCTTCCTGGCTGGCCTGACGGCGATCCCGCGTGAGCTCTATGCCGCAGCCGAGGTGGACGGCGCCAGATCCGCAGTCGACCGTTTCTTTCTGGTCACCTGGCCGATGCTCGGCCCGACGACGCTCTTTGTCATCACCATCAGCATCACCAACGCCGTTAAGGTTTTCGAGACGGTCAAGACGCTGACCGAAGGTGGTCCGAACAAAGCCTCGGAGGTGCTGCTCTTCACCATCTACCAGGAAGGCTTCGTCTACCTGCGCGTCGGCTATGCCTCGGCGATGACGGTCGTCTTTCTCGCAATCCTCGTCGTGCTGATGTTCCTGCAGTATCGCCTTCTTGACCGCCGGGTCCATTACACATGACGACGAGCGCCTTTCCTTTCGGCAGACTTATCCGTCTAGCACTGCTTTGTCTTGGCGCCATTGTGTTTTTGGCACCCTACGTCTTCATGATCTCCACCGCCGGCAAGGCGCAGAGCGATATTTTCACCTCATCTCTGTCGCTGGTCCCCGAGCACTTCAACTATGTGCAGAACTTCACCAAGGCGCTGAGCCGCGTGCCGATGGGAAGGCTGCTGTGGAACGGGGTCGTCGTCTGCGGGCTGATCTTCTTCTTCCAGGTGCTGGTCGCGATCCCCTGCGCCTATGCTATGGCGAAGCTCCGCTTCCGCGCCGCACGAATGATGATGGTCTTGGTCATGCTCGGCCTTCTGGTGCCGATTCACGCAACCGCCTTGCCGCTCTATGTGGCCTTCGACCGCACTTCGCTGCTCAACAGCTATGCCGTCCTTGTCGCCCCCTTTACGATTTCGGTTTTCGCGATCTTCATGTTTTTGCAGTTCTTTCGCGCCATGCCGGATGATCTCATCCATGCCGCCCGGCTCGACGGCATGTCGGAACTCGGTATCGTCGCCCGAGTGATTGTTCCCAACGCCTGGCCTGCAGTGACCGCGTTTGCGATCTTTTCGGTCGTCGCCCACTGGAACGATCTTTATTGGCCGCTGGTCGTCATCAGCAGGCAGGATTTTGCGACGCCGCCGCTCGGTCTGATGTATTTCCGCGCCGCCGAAGCCGGCGACGACTACGGCGCGCTGATGGCGGCAACACTGACCATTACCCTTCCCCTCGTAGCCGTCTTTCTGCTGGCGCAGAAGCGTTTCGTCGAGGGCATCACCATGACCGGTCTTAAAGGCTGACCGGTTCTAACAAAGGAGAACGAGCGATGAAACATATCACCAAGCTTCTCGCCGCAGCGGCTGTATCCATGGCAATTTCGCTTCCGGCTCGTGCCGAAACAGCGCTGACGGTTCACTACCCCATGCCCGGCTTCTTCAAGGACGTGATGGACACGATCTCGAAGAAGTTCATGGAAGAAAATCCGGATATAAAGATCCAGTTCGCAAGCCCGTCTGCAACTTACGAAGAAGGTATCCAAACGGTCCTTCGTCAGGTCGGCACCAGCGAATTGCCCGACGTCACATTCGTCGGCCTCAATCGCCTGCGCATGCTAAGCGAGCGTAACGTCGGTCTTGATCTGAGCCCGCTCGTCCAAAAGGACGGGAACATGGCCGAGCAGGGTTTCTCCGACACGATCCTGAAGCTTGCGCAAGTCAACGGCAAGCAGGTCGGTCTCGCCTTTGCGACCTCCAATCCGATCATGTACTACAATGCCGATCTCGTGAAGGCAGCCGGCGGCGATCCGGACAATCCGCCGAAGACCTGGGACGAAGTCATTGCGCTTGGCGGCAAGATCAAGGCGCTCGGCAACGGCGTTGACGGCATCGATTTCCGCTGGCAGGGCGACGACTGGATGTTTTCGGCTCTGCTTTTTGGCGCCGGCGGCCAGATGCTGAACGAGGATGAGAGCAAGGTTGCGTTCAGTGGCCCGGAAGGTCAGAAGGCCGTCGAGACCCTGCACCGCATGGTCACTGAAGGCGGCATGCCGGTCTTCACCAAAGCTGCCGGTGAACAGGCCTTTGCCGCCGGCAAGGTCGGATTTGAATTCCAGACGACCGGCGCGTTGCGCAACACGATCAAGAATGTCGGCAACAAGTTCGATCTGCGCACGGCTAAGATCCCGCTGATCGATCCGGTCAACGGGCGCCTGCCGACGGGCGGCAACGCCGTGGTCATCCTGACGCAGGATGAAGCAAAGCAGGACGCCGCATGGAAGTTCGCCAAGTTCGCCGCCGGCCCCTATGGCGCTTCTGTCGTCGTTCCAGGGACGGGTTATGTTCCGAACAACGAACTTGCCGCCAAGTCGGTCGAATATCTCGGCGATTTCTATAAGCAGAACCCGCTCTTCCAGGCGGGCTTGAGCCAGATGCCGGTGATGGTGCCTTGGTATGCCTTCCCAGGCAGCAAAGGCGTGAAGGTCACGCAGACGATCGTCGACAACCTTTCGCGCATCGTCGATGGCTCTGCCGAGCCGAAGGAAGCGCTCGACGACGCAGCCGACGACGTTCAGGGCATGCTGCCGCGCAGCTGAGCCGTTCGCCTCAGCACGAAGCCGTCGCATCGCACATGCGGCGGCTTTTACTATGACGGATCTTGAGTGAGATCGCGTACCGTTCCACCTTTGCGCAGCGTATAGGCAACATCGAGATGGCGGGCAGGGGCGGCGTTCTCGGCGATATCGAGGAGCAGGGAGGCCGCCGTCGCTCCCATGCTGGCATCGGGCATCTCGATCGTCGTCAGGGGCGGGTCCATCAGCCGGCCGATTGCGATACCGTCGAAGCCGGCGACGGAAACGTCCCGGGGCACCGAGAAGCCCTCGCGCCTGAGCGCGCCGATAGCGCCGAAGGCAAGAAGATCATTGGAGGCGATGATCGCTGTCGGCGAAAACGTGGCCATTGCCTCGCGCAGATCGAGCTCCTCATAACCGCTGACAAACGGGATCTCGACCGCATCCAGCGGCGTAAGGCCCCTTTCATGCATGGCGTCGACATGACCGGCATAACGGAATCTAGCTCTGTCGGAGGCGACGAAATTTCCCGAAACGAAGAGGATCTGTCGGTGTCCCATAGCGATCAGAAACTCGGTAAGTTCGCGTCCGGCGCGGCGGTTGTCGGCCGTGACCGCAGCGGGAAATCGCTGCGTCGGCATGTTGTTGAGGAGAACCGTCGGCGGCAGGGACGGCAGAAGGGCGGCACTTGTCAGCGGATCGCAGACGGTAAGGATCAGGCCAGTTGGACGGTCGTTCAAGAGTGACGCAACGGCGTCGGCCTCGCGCCCAGGATCATAATTGGACTGGGCGATTACAACCCCGTGACCGGCGACCAGCATGCGATTTTGAATGCTGGAAAGCGATGAGGCAAAAACCGGATTGGTTATGCTCGGTATGAGGACGCCGACAACCGGGCGTTGCCCAAGCTTCCCAGCGGTAGGTCCCGCCGGCCGATAACCGAGTTCGGCTGCTGCCCGGCGCACCTTGCGCACCATTCCGTCGCTGACGGGTCCATTGCGGTTTAAGACCCGACTGGCGGTTGCAAGCGAACACCCCGCGCGAAAAGCCACCTGTTGCAGGGTGGTCATGAAATGCTCCGCAATATGACGTCATCGAAAATCCCGCGCCACCAGTACCATGAATCCGATTTTGATGCGTGA
This sequence comes from Rhizobium sp. SEMIA 4085, assembly GCF_013004495.1. Taxonomy (NCBI): domain Bacteria; kingdom Pseudomonadati; phylum Pseudomonadota; class Alphaproteobacteria; order Hyphomicrobiales; family Rhizobiaceae; genus Rhizobium; species Rhizobium sp. SEMIA 4085. The sequence continues at coordinate 7,535 of NZ_JABEPH010000015.1, read as the reverse complement.
TGCAAATCGCATGGCTGCGCTGACAAAATTGGGTCCTTGGCAGCCTCTGTTGAATAATGCTCGCAGGATTGGAACCGGCACCAAGCCCGATGAGCCGGGTCGCTTTGCCCCGGCGTCTCGCCTCATTTCCAACTAGCTCGGCAGGTTTTTTCCAAAGCGACGATATTTCGATCGCCGCATAAACACGTCAGCAAGACCGGGTGGTTTTCCGATCGAATGCAACACGAATGCGCTTCGGCCCGTCATGACACGAGTTCGAACTCCGCGACCTCCGTGTCCGCACCGTTGATTCTCAGCCCGATCCGATGGACGCCGTCGTAGTATTTTCGGGTGGTGATCTCAGCGAAACGATGTGCCCGTCGGAACCGGCGGATTTCGCCGGGCCCTAACGAGAATGCCGAGCCTTTGAACACCTTCGGTGCAAGGGAACCATTGGCCTTTCGGAAATGCACCACATAGTCCACGGTGAGTTCCTGGGTATGGTCGGCGGTCGACGTGATTTCCACGGCGAATCGAAGCGTGTCCGGCATGGTGATGGCCCGGCTGGAGAGTTCGAGCGCGCCACATAGCAGTCTCGCCGGATAGCGTCCGAAGGCTGCCAGGATCCGGGCATCGCCGCTCTTGATCAGTGAGCGGCTGGCATGCCGCAGGAGCGATCGCCTCTGCGGACTGGCGTCGACCATCCAACGCTCCGCGATCTCAGCGAGGAGACCCGGGTGGTCCTTCGAAATGTCGTTGAGGTGGTTGGCGACCGAACGACGCACATAGGGCTCCGGATCGTCGCGTAACGCCTGAAGGATCGGCAGAACGGGGGACGGATCGTTCATCAGCGAAGACAGCCGCATTGCCCAAGGCAGACGAGGCCGCGTGCCTTCTGACACGAGTCTCCGCACGTGCCTGTTCGAGTCGAAAATCCACCGTGACATGATTTCGAGAGCGGCTGCCTGGTCCTCGATCAGAAAATACCTGATGGCGAACTCGGACGTGAACCGCTTGGTCATCTGACGAAGGGTTTCGAGGCTTCCGGTGAAGTCGCCGGTCCCATGCTGACCGACGACAAGCGTGAGGGGAAGGACAGCCCAACCGCAGAGCCCCAGCCTGTCCGATTCCTTGTCGACGTGGTCGAATTCGTCCGGATGCAGCATGGCAAGCAGAATAGCATGCCGCGCGGTGCGATCGATCGGAAGCACGCGGACCAAATGGTCCGCAATCAGCTGGGAACGTTCCTTCAATTCCAGCGCCGGCAGCGCCTGGAGAACCGCCCGCTGGAATGCGGCTTCGTCGAACCCTTCGAGGTGATGTTTCAGATGGAAGGCGATCCAGCCGACGAGATCGGATGAAAAGAGATTCTTCAGAGGTTCCATTTCAGTGCTCGCCGTACGTTGCGAGCGTGGTGAAATGCCGAAGGCCCCGGGTGGGGTCGGCGCCGTCCATGTCCATGAGCGCGAAACAGGCTGCACATTCCGGCGAAATGACGGCGGCGGCCATGATTGCGTCTGCGTCGGCCTGGCTGCGCCAACGCACGAGGTTCGCATGCTCTGCATCTGCCTGTTTGAGAAGTTCACGGCGCATGAAACCGTCCGTGCCCCGGAGGAGATTCTGGGCTGCATCCGAGGCAGCGATGAGACCCGCCTCAGTGACCCCTAGCTTGAGGCGGATGGCGGCAATTTCGACGATGGGTTTGGACATAAGGCGTCTCCAATGTTGCTCTGGAACCGACTTAGTAGAATATATGCCATTATATGTCATATTAGATCGATGAACCGCGCCTGCACCTCTGATCGTCTGGAACGACTCGATCTCCTTGCGAGCCGCCTGAAAGCGGATGAGGCGATGACTCTCGCCAACCTGGCCGTGGAATTTCGCGTCAGCGTCAGGACGCTGGCACGCGACCTGTCCATCCTGCGGGAGAGGGGCCTTCCGGTTGAGACTGAGCGTGGCCGTGGAGGAGGCGTCCGCCTGGATCGCCATTGGGGCGTCGGTCGGCTTTCGCTCACCTACAGGGAGGCTGTCGACCTCCTTGCCAGCCTAGCGATCGCCGAGCAGCTGCAGTCGCCTTGGCTGATCGCCAATCTGGATTCCATTCGACGGAAGCTGAGCGCATCGTTCTCGCCGTCCCTCAAGGACAGGATATCGGGTCTAAGGAAACGTATTCTGGTCGGGCGTCCCGCGTCGGCGATGGTGCTCCAGGGCTTTGCCGCCCCCGCGCTGGATCGCGGCGATCTACTCACGGCATTCCTCGAACTGCGGGTCCTCAGAATTGTTTACGAGGATGCGACGAGGCGTCTCTCCGACCGGATCATCGAGCCGCAGCTTCTGCTCCTCAATTATCCTGTCTGGTATGTCATCGCCTGGGATCTGTCGCGGCAGGCGGTTCGCAGCTTCAGATGTGATCGCATCGCTGCGGCCGATTTACGAGAAGAGACCTTCCGGTTGCGCCCGGCCGGTGACTTCGCAGAGGCGATCGACGGCATAGAGGCGATCAGTCCATGACAGACAAGCGCCATGCGATCGGCATGCCGGCTGAAGGCGAGAAAAGCTGCTTCCCAAAGGCTGCTCGTTGCAGATTTCATCTGGTGAACGATACCGGAAGCCGAGTAGTCGTGCTTGACGGTCATGCCCGCAATAGCGGGGCGGCTCGCATTCGTTCAAGAACATGTTCCAATGCCGCGGCGAAGTCTCTGGCCGATGGTTGCAGGGATGCGTTGGCCGGTGGTGGCGCACTCCACGCCCACGCCATTTGATTGCGTCGGCGGCGGCGATGGATACGGTGTCCCTTGCGGGCGGACCGACGTAATTTATGAAACGATTCTCCGCTTCAACCTGCAGGCATATGGAAACTTCGCTTTATCTGCCTGTCAAAGGCTTTCTGGAAAAGGCAGGTTACGTCGTCAAGGGCGAAGTTGGCGGGTGCGATCTCGTCGGCTTGAGCGATGACGAGCCGCCTGTAATCGTGATTTGCGAGTTAAAACTGAGCTTCAATCTGGAGCTCATACTGCAGGCAGTCGATCGCGCAGCTGCCGCGGACGAGGTCTGGATCGCGGCGCGAGTCTCGGCTAAGGGAAAGGGTCGAGAGGCCGACAAACGCTACCGCGATCTTTGCCGCAGGCTCGGGATCGGCATGCTCGGCATTTCCGATGCCGGCGACGTCAGCGTTATCGTCGGCTCCGTATCGCCGATGCCGCGAACCAATCCGAAACGGCGTTCAAGGCTCGTGCGTGAACACCAGAGACGACGCGGCGATCCGTCAGTAGGCGGGAGTACGCGCGCACCGGTCATGACCGCGTACCGCCAGCAGGCGCTCGGCTGTGCGGCAGCGCTGGCGTCAGGACCGCTGCGCGTGCGCGACATCAGATCCAGCGCACCGGATGCTGGAAAGATCTTGCTTTCGAATGTCTATGGCTGGTTTGAGCGGCTTGATCGAGGCGTCTACGGCTTGACAGACGCGGGGCGGGAGGCACTGCGGCGGTGGCCGCAGGACATCCCGGGCACAATCGCCGCGCCGGCCTGATTTCTGTTCCACAATGGAGCTTTACGCAGCTCAATCGAAAACATGGGCCGTAGTTCGGGGCCACTCAAGGCGAGCGAAAGTTGCATCTTTCCCCCGCCTTCTCATCTGGCTGGATCGACGCCAGCGGAATTTGAAACCCAACTTGCCCAGCAGGCGGGGCAGTTTCGCCTTCACTCGAAGCCCCCGTATTTCCGATCAATACCTTTTTGGTTCGCCCCGACCATTTTCGCTGCCGACGCCGGCGCACTGATGGCGGTAGCCGAAGCGGTTCGATGGGCGCGGGATTGCGATGAGCGCATGCGCGGCGGACCTCGCTGACTGGATAGATCCTAAGGATACCCAGGTGGTGATCAGTCGTGATCTCCGCGATACCGGCTTCATATGCGGCGCGGACGATCGCCTCGTGCAAGTTCTCGGGCTCGGTTTTTCCGGTAAGGACCTCCAAACAGGTTCTCACTGCCGTCAAGAACTCCTCACCATCGTCGGTGGGCCATTCCTTCAGCAACAGTTGGGCAGCCTCGTGTGCGGTACGGACCACCTTGCGATCCTTGCCTTCCGCGAAAGCAAGAATTATCGTTGGGAACCTTCTCAACATATCGAATTTCATTGCCCCTGAACTCCGCCGGACAGCCAATGTGAATCCCGTGCTATGGTTTGAACCGGGATCGACTACACATGCTCGTCAACCATCTTCCGCGTCGTTTCGACAAAAACGTCGCGTGTCCTCCCATTGGTGGGAAGGTGGGGGCGTCCTCATTGCCTCTTCCTTTCCATCTCCTCTGATAGGGTTGGCCAGTTTAGTTTCCATCTCACGGGCTGCCGTCCGAAGAACTCGCTTGAATTCTTCGGAGGTCACGCCATCGGCGCGCATCACCATTGCGATCAGTGGATCACGAAGCGCTTCGGATATGGTCAGCTCATCGTTCTTTCCGCCAGCTGCCCCGACATAGCCGATGACTGAGCACAGCGCGAGCGACCGCGGCTCCGAATTTGTCGCAGCCGGATGGATGGCATCAGCGATTTCGATATGATCCATATCAGTGCCTCTCGTAGCGGCGAAACAGGCGCGCACATTCAAGGTTTTTGGAAAGACAACGGAACTCTGCCTGATTGCTTTTGAGGTCCAATCTCCATTGGCGTCCCCGTGATGCGGAGTGCTTAGAAAGGCAGTCTTCGGTGATCTGCGACACGGCAAGGCCAGCGATAAATGCGTTGTCGGCAGCCGCCGGTGGGGCGAGAAAGCTGTCGTCGGTTGCGATCTGGGCGGCGCAATGGCAGACGGGACGTGCGTCTTCATGCACTGCGACCGAGGGACCTGCCATGCAATAGGCCCCGGAGCGGCCGACATGCAGGTGGGCCGGCAGGCGGGCTTTCGATGCGTGGCAGGCCGTCAGGAACTCTTGGGCCGGATGAGAATCGTCGCCGGCAAGAACGACGAACGGATTGCGAGCGTAATCTGCGATTAATCGGAGCGCTGCGGCCCCTTCCGCAAATTCCGGCAGCGCGAAGACATTGGCCGAGAAACACGCGGCCAGATAGGTCGCCAGCTTGTCCGTCTTCAGACAGCCGAGATCAGCTTTGCTTGCCCATGGCAGATGGTTCAAGTTGTTCTCGTCGATACGATCGGGATCCACGAGGAGGAAATGGCGCGCGCCGCAGGCTGCAAGCTGGATGGCAATCTGCGAGCCCAGGCCGCCGCATCCGATGATGGCGAAGTCGATTCCGCGAAACCTTGCGAAGCCGCGTTGCCGATGGCAAAGAGGCGTGAGGAGGGCGTCGTCGTGATCGACCGCGGCGGAGACATATTCGTCCTCAGGCGGCACATTGGAACCCTCCAACGCGCCGCCGAACGCAGACCTAGTAACAGCGGGGCACTGTTCCTCGACAGCATCGGTACGATTGCCGGTGAACAGAGCCCCCCTGCCGCCCCACCCAAGGCTGTGGGCGAAGAAGTTCGGGAAGTCGACGGGCGCACGGACTGCCGCTGTCAATCGCCTAGACCGATAATTGATCATCACATCGCCTCCATTTCGCTGGGCGCGATTCCGCGGATCGTGGCGGCGTAGCGACCGTAATCCTTGCCCACCGCATGGTCGGCTGCCTTCGGGATCACGTGGAATTTTCCGTCGTACCAGAGGCTGACATTATCGCCGCTGGCATCGATCTCTCGCCGGCCCAGCCGAGGATCGATCGGCTCCTCGCCGCGCAGGAGCATCTGTCCGATATCCCAGGCTTGGCGATCGAGAACTCGCTGGCGCTCGGCAAGATGGGCCTGGCGGTGTGCGACAGGCTCTTCGGCAAGCAACTGACCCACGAGGTCGAGGATCCGGCCACTCCAGGAAGGAATGGCGGCGATGTCTGGGAGGTCGAGGAGGACATCGCCGCCGAGACGTTCGATTCCTTTCCGAGCGATGTCGATGAGCGGGACTTGCCGCGCGGCATAGGTGATTATGAATCCCGTTTTGCGGGCGCGGCGCTCAGGATCCGCCTCGGTGGATAGGCATGCCATGCGCATGGCGCACTCCCAGGGAATGGTGTAGGCCGTATGCAGGATGCTCTCGAGCGTCTGTAGGTCGTTTTTGTATGGGGAAACATATTTGAACTCCCCAGGCAGGGATGCCGCCGCAGAGGTGGTATAAAACCCAAGCAGGATATTTCCCGCCGCGTGAAGCAGTTGGGCCGCTGTGGCGGCATGATCGCCGTCGCGCAATCTCTCTCTGGAAAGAGCGATGAGCGCGCTGCCCGGCAATTCGTTCGAGCTCGAAAAGGAACACTGCGGTTCGCGCCGCACGCCAACGTGAAGCGTGTGCAGGCCGGCGATCAGACGCTGATAGCCGCACTCGTCCAATTCCGCGATTAATGCGAAGGCCTTCTCCAGATGGTCGGCGATGCGATCCAATTCCGCATCGTCCGTGATGGGGCGGTCGGACCCGGGATAGTCCGGCATGCATTGGCGGAGGAGGGCTTGCATGATAGGGCTTCGCGCCGGGCTTTCGATGCGGACGAGGCCGATGCCGCAAGAGAGCCGGCACGCCGGCTGACGTTCGAGTTCAAGATCCGATGCGATCAGATCCGGCTGCAGATAACCGCTGACGACTTGCACATCGGGACGGGCTGCCTGCCATTCCAGACTGCGCGCGAGCCCACCCATCCAGGCTGCAAGCGCGGATGAACGGTAAGGGTCGGCACCGACCGGTCCGGCAACCGCTGGCGGAAGCTCCAGCAGACGAGTGTATCCGCCATCTGCAAGATCGGGGAAATAACCTGCTAGCGCCGCTATCCCGACCGAACAATCGGCGAGCTTCGAAGCCGCCGCAAGCGTGCGGCCATACTGGAAGCGTCGCTTCAAAAGGGTGCGAGTTGCCACGCGCTGCAGGGAGACAGTACTTGCCATCAGGGGATTGCGCTTGAGCAGGAGACGCGCCTCATCTGCTAGTTCTTGTATACGGGACGTGGACATCGGCAGCCTCCGTGGGTTAGTCTTCGGACGGATCAAGATTGCATCTCTGGCGAAAATGCCGGAGTTCGGGACGGCTTCGTCCGGCATCGGAACGTTGCGCGTCGTCGTTAGAGAGGCACTATTCCCCAAGGGCGTCATTCGCCCGCCAGTCCCGCGTTAAAAATCCGTAAAAACCACCTAAACAAAGAAAATGCCTCCTCGATCGAGGAGACTCCTCGATCGAGGAGGCTTAAATTGGAAAACGCATGCGCAGCGGTCAGATCGCCAGAGCCGCCTGTACCGCCGCCCGCGCATTCGGCAGGCCTGACCCGAAGAAATAGGCTGCGTCGAGAGCGTCCTCGCTTTCTGCATTCATGCAATCCGCCGTCAGTTTCCTCGTTCCGGGTGCGACAATGGCGTCCAGGCGGGACGCGGCTTTCAGAATGGACTTGACATGAGGACCCGAGAGGCGGTCACCGGGATTGTGGGGGCCCATTGAAGGCCGCGGGATGAGAGGCGCTAAGTCCCCCACCTGCGGCGACGGTCCCGAGGGCGCGCCGCAGGTGGTGTGATAACCCCCGCCCA
>NZ_JABEPH010000172.1:0-12319 GCF_013004495.1 Rhizobium sp. SEMIA 4085 | reverse complement strand
CGGGATGCTAACTCTACCCTATGCCGGCATTCATCCTTCCTCCGTCCCGCAAGCTTCATGCCGAAGGCCATATTGTAGAAAACCGTCATATGGGGATAGAGCGCATAGGATTGGAACACCATGGCGATCCCTCGCTTTGAGGGCGCACGCTGGTTTACCACCTCGTCATCGAAAGAGAGCGTGCCGGACGTAATGTCTTCAAGGCCCGAGATGAGGCGCAGCAGCGTTGACTTGCCACATCCGGAGGGACCGACGAAGACCATGAATTCGCCTCGGCGGATGTCCATCGTAACACCCTTGATGACCTCGAAGGCGCCGAAGCTCTTGCGGATATTGTCTAGGCGTATCTGTGCCAATGGCCTACTCCCTCAACCCTTAACGCCGCCGGCGGTCAATCCCGAGATGATCCGGCGCTGGAATATCAAAACGAGAACAACAACCGGCACGGTGACGATGACCGACGCCGCCATGATGTTGCCCCAAGGTATTTCAAATTGGCTGCCGCCCGAAAGCAGGGCAATGGCAACCGGCACGGTCCGCTGCGCATTCGATGATGTGAACGTTAGCGCGAAGAGGAATTCATTCCAAGCTGTGATGAAGGCAAGCAGGCCGGTTGTCACAAGCGCCGGCCACATGAGCGGCATGAAGACCTGGGTGATGATGACCCATGGCGAAGCACCGTCGACGATCGCAGCCTCCTCGATCTCGATCGGCAAGTCGCGCATGAAGGTCGTCAGCACCCACACGGTGAACGGCAGTGTGAAGATCATGTACGAAAAAATCAGCGCGAAAGGCGTGTTGAAGATGCCGATCCATCGAATGAGCTCGAAAAGGCCTGCAAGTACGGCGATCTGCGGGAACATCGACACTGAAAGGATCGTCAGCATCAGCAGCGCCCGGCCGCGGAAATTCACTCGCGCCAAGGCGAAAGATGCGGTGATCGAAAGCAGCAGCGACGCGGCAACCACGACCAAGGCGACCATTATCGAATTTCCAAGGCTTCGGACAAAGCCGCCCTGGTTCATCACCGATGTATAATTTCCGAATGAAATCGAACTCGGCCAGTAATTGACTTCGAAAAGCGCCGTGCCGGTTTTGAGACTCGTGAGGATCGCGTAGTAGAACGGAAAAACCGCAAGAAGGACGATCACCGCGACGAGCAGGTAGAAGAGCGCATTCTTCGTGATCTTCAAGAGCATCAACGGTCCTCCCCACCGAGTTTGACGCGTCCGAACCAGATGTAGAGTACGGTGACGGACGCGATGATGAGGAAGAGAACTGTCGAAGCGGTAGCACCATAGGCGAACTTGTCAAAGTCGAACAGGTTCTCACGGGCCATGACCGACATGGTCTTGGTCTGGACATTGTTGGGCGTCAGCACATAAATCAGATCAAAGATGCGCATCGCATCCAGAATCCGGAAGATCACGGCGACCATAATGGCGGGCCGGATCAGCGGTAGCGTAAGCCGCCAGAAGACCTAGACGGGATTGACCCCGTCGATCCTGGCAGCCTCGTAGATATCCGCCGGTACCATCTGCAGTCCGGCAAGGATCAGAAGCGCCATGAAGGGCGTCGTCTTCCAGACGTCGACTATCAGAACCGCAATCATTGCCGTTTCCGGATTGGCAGTCCAGGCGATCTTTTCGCTGATGAGGCCGACACCAAGGAGCATATCGTTCAAAATGCCGAACTGGTCGTTGAGCATCCAGGCCCACATTTTTGCCGAAACGATCGTCGGGATTGCCCAGGGAATAAGAATTGCAGCGCGCACAATGCCGCGCCCGGCAAACTGTGCGTTCAGGACCAGCGCAACGATCAGGCCGAGCGTCGTCTCGGTCATGACCGAGACCACCGTAAATTTGGCGGTGTTCCAGACGGCGCTCCACCAGACGGGATCGGCAAGCAGCCCACGATAGACGGTTCGCCCGCTCTTCAGCGTGACCCAGGACAGATAATTGCCGAAACCGATGAACTGTGCATTGCCAAGATCGGTCAGGGAGGCATTCGTGAAGCTGAAATAAATCGTTCTAAACAGCGGCCACCCGGCCACCACAGCCAATATAAAGAGCGTCGGCGCCAGAAACAGCCAGGCCGATCTGACACGCTCGGAGCGCAATTCGCTCGCCGACCTCAAAGCGGAGGCTGGCGGTTTGAGCGCCTGTGAAACTGCGATTTCGCTCATGGAAACGCTATCCGTGCTTGAGACATCTGAAGCGGGACCGGCGGCCTGCCGGCCGCCGGTCCCGTTCATCACCAGCTATCGCCCTTAAGGATCGTCAGGTCGGCCTCGAGAAGCTCAAGGTTCTCAGCCGCGGTCCCGTTGCCGGACAGCGTGTTGTGTACTGCCGTCCAAAACTTCGATGATACTTCGTTGTACTTCACCTTGGCTGTCGCCGAAGGACGCGGTACGGCATCCTGGAAGATCGGCTTCCACTCCGGCATGAAAGGCTGCGCGGCAGCGACATCCTGGTCGTCGTAGAGCGCCACCAGGGTTGGCAGATTGGAAAGTTCGATGGCCCGTGCCTTTTGAACGTCTTTCGACGCCAGGAACTTGACGAGCTCAATGGCCGCCTGCTGGTCGTCAGAATATTTCGAAACTGCGAGATTCCAGCCGCCGAGCGCTGAAGACGGCCTGTCGCCGAGCGCGGCGACAGGCAGCGTCGTTACGTCGAACTCGCCCTTCACTGCGCTATCGGCGCCGTTGCCGAGCGAGTAGGCATAGGGCCAGTTACGCATGAAGACGGCATTTCCGGTCTGCCAGACGCCGCGCGACTCCTCTTCTTGATAAGCGAGCACGCCAGGCGGGGAGATCGTGCCGACCCAGCCCTTCGCACGGTCGATCGCGGCTGCTGCCTTTTCATTGTTGATCGAGATCGTGCCGTCCGGCTCCACGATCTGCCCGCCGCCGGAGGATTTCACCCACTCCAGCGCATTGCAGGTGAGGCCCTCATAGGAATTCCCCTGGAAGACGAATCCCCACATGTCCTTTTGACCGGCCGTGCGTTCCTTTTCCTGGATTTCCCTGGCGGTCTCGGCAAGCTCGTCCCAGGTCTTCGGCGGCTGCTTACCGTATTTCTCAAGCAGGTCCTTGCGATAATAAAGCGCCGGGGCATCGGTATACATCGGCAACGCCACGAGACGGTCGTTGACCGTCTGCGATGCGATGATCGAAGGAAAGAACTGCTCGACGACGTCCTTGGCAGCCTCTTTCAGGTCCACGAACTGATCGGCAAGCTGCGGTGCCCAGATGACGTCGGTCTGATAGACATCGACGTCCTTGTTGCCGGCGGCAAGCCACAGACGGTACTGCGAGAACTGTTCAGAACTCGACGACGGCATGCTCACGATGTTGACCTTGTGGCCCGTCTTCTCTTCGAAGATGACAAACTGCTTGCGGAAGAACTCGAGGTTATTGCCCGTCGAACTAGCCGCGAAGGAAAGCTCGGCTGCAGCCGCAAGATTCAAGGTACAGATCATGCTTGCCGCCGAAACGGCGGCCATCAAACGATATTTCATGTCATCCTCCCGTTGCCAGACGAAAAATTGAAATCGATTTGGCTAAACGAACATTACAAAAGTTTTTTCAACCGTCAAGAGCGCCACCTCAGACATCCACAATATCGCGAGAGATATACTTTTATATGTTATATCAAATGCTTATGCGCTTACATTAAATAACCACAGCAATTAACGGTTTCTCATTCTCGCGCCTAAAGGATTGAAACCGATTTCAATTACTGAGCCGTTGGTGATAGACGAGATTGCCGAGCGCTCAACAATCCGTCATTGATCCGCGCGAATCCAACCTGTCGTGGTCGAATGAAGCTCAAGGAATTCGCAAAACAAGTCGGCCTGTCGCCGACAACGGTAAGCCGAGCGCTGAGCGGCTATCCGGAGGTAAGCGAGACAACCCGCGCACGCGTCGTTGCGGAAGCCCTGAGGCTCGGCTACCGGCCGGACGTCAACGCCGTTCGGCTGAAGACCGGCCGCGTCGGCGCGATCGGGGTCATCATGGGACGCTCCGGTGAATTCCACTTCGCCGAATTCATGGCCGGCATGGCGGAGAGACTGGCCTCGGAGGATATTGATATCCTGGTGATCCCGATGGCCGATCGCGATCTTAACGAGGAGATGCAGACCTATAGACGGCTTGCCGAAAGCCGGCGAGTCGATGCCATTATCGTCCACTCTCCGAAACCGAACGACGCGCGCATCGAGCTTCTGGACAGGCTCGGAATTCCATTCTTCGTGCACGGGCGATCGGATATCGCCGTTCCCCATGCATGGCTGGACATCGACAATGAAGGGGCAATCCGCCGGTCGACGGAGCATCTGCTCGACCTCGGCCACCGCAGGATCGCGATGATCAACGGCCGCAAAGGACTGACTTATTCCATCCACCGCGATATCGGCTTCCGCAAGGCCTTCGAGGGGCGGGCTCTTGAGCAGGACGCACAGCTGATCGCCCACGACACTTTCACCGACGAGCTCGGCTTTAGACATGCCCGCTTTTTTCTGGAGAGTTCCAATCCGCCGACGGCCATCGTGGCCGGTTCGATGATGACAGCCCTCGGCGTCTATCGCGCCGTCCGATCCCTCGGCCTCGCTATCGGCGAAGACGTCTCTGTCATCGCCCATGACGACGTGTTTCCCTACCTGACGGCGGAGAACATGGCACCCTCACTTTCGGCAAGCCGATCATCGATGAGAGCAGCAGGTGCAAGGTGCGCCGACCTGACCTTGCAAGTGCTGGCGGGACGCTCAGTTTCGGATATTCATGAATTATGGCCTGTCGAACTCAATTTGCGGGAATCGACGCGTCCTGTAAGGTGATGAGTGCCCGCCTATTAGGCAGATGCATACCGCAAGTGCACTACTGATAAACTATTGAATTAAATCCATATTCTACATTTTTTATTGACGTTTCCGGCGTGTTTCACATAGCATTGCCCCCGCGATATTCAGCGTGCTTACCCGATCCAGCGCCTGCAACGAATTCTATAACTCAACGGGGAATTGATTAATGAAAGCAATACTCAAGAGCGTACTTTTGGCACTGGTCGCAACAGCGCTTCCAGCCGCCGCCTATGCACATCCCGTCGCCGGCGAAGCAGCAGGCTTCGCGCATGGCTTCACCCATCCCATATCGGGTATCGACCATGTCCTTGCGATGATCATGGTTGGCGTCTTTGCCTATCAGCTTGGGGGTCACGCAACTTGGCTTGTCCCGGCAACCTTCGTCCTTGTTATGGCCCTCGGCGGCGCGCTCGGCGTTGCCGGCATCGATATCCCATTTGTTGAGGCGGGTATCGCGTTATCGGTGGTCCTGCTCGGCGCGGTCGTGGCGTTCAACGTCAAGGCCCCAGCAGCCATCGCGATGGCTGTGGTCGGGCTGTTTGCGACCTTCCATGGCCATGCCCACGGCGCCGAAATGCCGGAAAGTGCTGCGGGCGCTGCTTACGGGGGAGGTTTTTTGATCGCGACCGCTCTTCTGCACGCTGTCGGACTGGGGCTTGGCTATGCGATCGGCCGCATCGGCGAGCGCCGAGGCTTCATCGTCACGCGCCTTGCCGGCGGCATTGCCGCTATAGCAGGCGTGGGCATCCTCGCCGGCGTGATATAATCGTTCGACAAACACCAAAAAAGTAAGAGCGGCGGATCGGATCCGTCAATCGGCGCTTTTTCTCACCTTGTTCTCAAACGCGGCTCCGGTTACTCGGCAGCCGTCGGGCGCAGCACGCCGCGCCGGATCTGGTCAGCCTCGATCGATTCGAACAGAGCGCGGAAGTTTCCTTCGCCAAAGCCTTCGTCGCCCTTTCGTTGAATGAACTCAAAGAAAATCGGTCCGATGACGGTTCGCGAGAAAATCTGCAACAGGATGCGGGTCGTGCCGCCATCCAAGACGCCCTCGCCGTCGATCAAAATGCCATGCTCTTTCATCCGCTCGATCGGCTCGGCATGGCCGTGTACGCGCTCATGCGAGAGCTCGTAATAGGTCTCGGGCGGCCCGGGCATGAATTTCAGGCCGTTTTCGGCGAGTTTGTCCGTCGCGTCGTAGAGTGCTTCCGTACCAACGGCGATATGCTGGATGCCCTCGCCCTTGTACTTCCGCAAATATTCCTCGATCTGGCTGGTGTCGTCCTTGGACTCGTTCAGCGGGATGCGGATCTTGCCGCAAGGAGACGTAATTGCCCGGCTCATCAGCCCGGTAATGCGGCCGTCGATATTGAAGAAATGAATCTGGCGGAAACCGAAGAGCTCGCGATAGAATTCCCACCACTTGTCCATATTGCCGCGATAGACATTGTGGGTCAGATGATCGAGGTAGTAGAAGCCAACGCCTTTCGGCTTCGGGTTGGGTTCACCCAGCCATTCGAACTCTGCATCATAGGGCGAGCCCTTCTCGCCGTAAGTTTCCACAAAATAAAGCAACGAACCGCCGATGCCCACGATGGCCGGGATATCGACGGCCTTGTCCTTGCTTTCATACGGCGTCGCCCCCTTTGAAACCGCGTGGTCGAAGGCATGTTTGGCGTCGGTGACACGCCAGGCCATGGAGGGCGCGCAAGGGCCGTGTTCGGCGACGAAGCGCATGGCATGGCTGCCGGGCTCGGCATTGATCAGATAGTTGATATCGCCCTGGCGCCAGACTGTAATGTCCTTCGTGCGGTGCTTGGCAACGCAACTGTAGCCCATGCGGATAAAAAGCTCGCGCAATTTTTCCGCCTCCGGATGGGCGAATTCCACAAATTCGAAACCGTCAGTTCCGGCCGGATTGTCGGCAGTGATGCCTGTCGGCGGCGCGTCATGCGGATAAGGGCCCATCGTTCTTTCCTCCCAACAGGATGCTGGATGGCATTATGATGGGATTCTTACGCATGGTGCTTGCATTCACGCGCAGTTTTCGGGATTCAATACATGTTTCATGCAAGAAAACGGGAGAACGCGCACAGATGGAACAGCTCGACAGATACGACCTAAAAATCCTTGCCCAATTGCAAGGCGACGGCCGCCTGACCAACAACGAGCTCTCGGAATTAATCGCGCTCTCGCCATCGCAATGTTCGCGCCGGAGGGCACGGCTTGAGGCGGCGGGCTTTATCCACGGCTATCGCGCCGTGCTCGATCGCGGCAGGCTGGGGCTCGACCTCATGGTCGTCATCGCCGTGACCCTTGCGACCCACAACCGCGACAACGCCAAGCGTTTCGCAACCCTGATTGCGGACCTGCCGGAGGTGCTGGAATGTTACGCCCTGACCGGCGAAATGGATTACCACCTCAAGGTCGTGACGCCTGACCTTGCGGGACTTTCGCGCTTCGTCAACGACGTGCTCCTGCCGCACGACAGCGTTCAGCATGTCAAGACGTCGATCGTACTGGCGACGCTCAAGGACTTTCAGGGATTGCCCGTCCACCAGCGCAAGAGGGCCTAAGCCTGATTACGGGTTTCTATTATCTTGATCTTGTTGAAATTTCAGCGACAAACTGTTTGCGTTGGATTCTGTGATAATTTTAGCCAGACTCCGTCCCCTCGCCCACAACGGGACCTAAAGCTCTGCCTCTCAACAACCTTGATAGGCTCTCACGTCCCCCTTAAAACAGTTCTTGCCATCGGCGAAGGCAGAATTGATTTCCGCTTTGCAAGTGGCGCGTCGCGGCTGTACCCTATCATTTGAATAACTGAGCCAGTGCTCAGTCTATAGCCGGGCAAAAGTCCGGTCGCGCGTTTCAACCGATGAATAAGTAGCCGCGGATCATGGAACTTATCGTCGCCCTCGGCCTGATCGTCTTCAAGGTCGCGTTTCTAATCGCGATCCTGCTGCTGCTGCCCTTGCCACTGACCTGGCTGGAACGCAAGATCGCTGGGCACATCCAGCAGCGGATGGGGCCAATGCGCGTCGGGTGGCACGGGCTGCTACAGCCTGTGGCAGACGGAATCAAGCTCTTGACCAAAGAAGACCACATCCCGGACGAGGCCGACCGCTTTTTGTTCAAACTCGCGCCAATCCTGGCGCTCGCCCCACCATTCGTGGTGTTCGTCGCGATCCCGTTCGGCGAAACCGTCTCGGTGTTGGGTGCCGAGATCACGCTTTACGTCTCCAACATGAATGTGGCGATCCTTTTCGTCTTCGCTGTGATCGGCATTGAAGTATACGGTGTCATCTTCGGCGGATGGGCCGCGAACAGCAAATACGCTGTTCTGGGCAGCCTCAGGACTTGCGCACAGATGATCAGCTATGAGATCCCGATGGGGTTTGCGGTCATTGGCGTGGTCATGTTGGCGCAATCCATGAGCCTGCTCGAAATCGTACGGGCGCAGGCCGATGTCTGGAATATCGTTTACCAACCGATCGGCTTCCTGGTGTTCTTCGTTGCCGGACTGGCCGAGGCGCAGCGCATTCCCTTCGACCTTTCGGAAGCGGAAGGTGATCTGGGGGCTGGCTTCCATACCGAATACAGCGGTATCCGCTTTGCGTTTTTCATGATCAGCGAATATGCCATCGTCTTGCTGGTGTCGGTGCTGGTGGTGATCCTGTTCTTCGGCGGATGGAACGGCGTATTGATCCCCTTGCCACCGATCCTTTGGTTTCTGCTCAAGGTCTCGTTCTTCGTCTATTTGTTTATCTGGTTCCGCTTCACTTTCCCCCGCTACCGTTACGACCAACTGATGGCGATCGGATGGAAAGTCTTGCTTCCTTTATCGATGGCGAACATAATCATAACCGGAATTGCTTTCATTTAGGAGCCGCAGCGGCTCCATAGCGGGGCGATGATGTCGCGCGCGCAGGACAGAATTGGAACATGGATCGGCTGGGCGTTCTTCGCCGATCTGGCGAAAGCCTTGGCGCTGACCTTCGGCTACATGTTCGCCAGATCCGTCACCATGCAGTATCCGGACAAGGAGAAATGGTTGCCTTACCCGCGCTACCGCGGGCATCACTTCTTGACGCGCGACGAAGAGGGCGAGATCAAATGCGTGGCCTGCGAACTTTGCGCCCGGATTTGTCCCTGCGACTGCATCGAAGTCATCCCCTACGAGGACGAGAAGGGTAAGCGTCACCCGGCAAAATTCGAGATCGACACGGCCCGTTGCCTTTTCTGCGGGCTATGCGAGGACGCCTGTCCAGCGGACGCGATCGCGCTTGGCCAGCAATACGAATTCTCGAGCTTTTCCTCGCGTGATTTGGTGATCGGGCGCGACGATCTGCTCGCCAAACCGGGCAAGGCGGCAACCGGTGGCGGCGTAATTGCCGCGCGCCTGAATACAGAGAAGGACGTGATCGTCGAAACCAAAGAGACGCAGGGCTACAACTGGTGGCGGAATATACGGCGAACGTGAAGACGCGCCAGCTGTCAAACAATGCGCTCGGACAGGAGGCTCAGATGTTTGTCGGCGAAATCATGAAGAACAAGGGTGTCGGTGTCATCGCGGTCAATCGCGATCAGACGATGGTGGAAGTCCTGAGGCTGTTTCGCGAAAACAATATAGGCTTCGTCGTCGTCAGCCAATCAGACGGCGAATTCCTTGGTACCTTGTCGGAGCGGGATTGCTGCAATGCGGTAGCCGAATACGGGGCCGCGGCGGCGATGATGCGAGCCGCCGACATCATGAACCGCAATGTAGCGACCTGTTCGACCGGGGATTTGCTGCCAATCGCGATGGGAATCATGACCCGGCAGCGTACGCGTCATGTCCTGGTTATGGACGGGGACGACGTTGTCGGCGTGGTCAGTATCGGCGATGTGGTCAAACACAGGCTCGAAGAAGCGCAGCGCACGGAGCAGGATCTGCAGGATTACATCTGCGGGAACAGGTATCACTGACCTAGTCAGGGCGCGATGGAGCGTCAGGCAAGCCACCGTCGATGCCTTGGTGGCGATCCTTAGGGTTCGAGGCGGAACCAGTGAGACGGGCGGCGGACGTCGTGGCCTGGTGAATTTCCACCGGACATGGATATACGCCCCGGCGCATCAGTCTGTTGAGGCGTAGGGCCCTGTAGTTTTCGGGGAGAAATACGAGGCCCTTGGGAAAGCGCTTGTTGACCTTGAGCTTCGCCGTCAATTCTCCCAGAGCGGATCGCACGACCACCGGATCACTATCCGAAAAGCCAAGTTGGGCCGCATCCTGCGCGCTCATCTCGACATAAGGGTCATCAGCGACCGTATTCAGGATCTCCGAGCGTTCGGAAAGATATCCGTTGTGGAACAGGCAGTTGCCGGTAATCAGCATGAACCCGCCGGCTGTCTTCGCGGCCGGCGACGGCGCGAAGAACTCGCCATCCGGTGGCTGCGGGAGCGCCTTGGTGAACGCGCCGTCTGCGCCAAGTCCATCCTGCGTCAACCCCTGATAGGCCGGAACCAGCCGGGCAATCTCGTCGAAAATCCCGCCTTCTGTCGATGGCTGCAGCGTCTGGCTGCGCAGCGATGCGACGAAGTCGAATATCGCCAGATTGCCTCGCGCCTCGAAGGCCGGTTCGCGGAATTTGCGGATCTTCTGGGTCCGGCCCTCGTTGTTGGTGAACGTCCCGGATTCCTCGCCGTAACCTGCCGCGGGCAGAACAACTTCGGCCAGGCCCGCGGTATCGGTTAGGAAGGTATCCTGCACGATCAGGAGATCGGCGGCGCCAAGCGCCCGCGTCACGAAATCCCTGTCGGGGTAGGAGATCAGGGGGTCTGCTCCGGCGAGGTAGAGTGCGCCCATCCCGCCACCGACGCAGAGTTCCAGCATGACGTCGAGGCCCGCGCCGGGTTCAGATGGGATTTCGGCACCCCAGCTTCGCGCAAGGGTTGCACGGTTCACATCATCGGTGACCGCCCACAATCCCGGCAAGGCCGCCGGCAAAACTCCCATGTCCCAGGCACCCAGCTGATTGGCGCGGTCAAAGAGGAACTGCATCGCCAGGCCCTTGCGGAGCAGACGGAGAACCTGCAGCAGGTTGTTGAGTTGCTGCAGCGTCGCGCGCGCTTCGGGTGATCTCAAGAGCTCGACGCTGACAAGCACAGTGACGCTGCGGCTTTCCTTGAGCGCACTGGCCAGCCGACCCGGCCCGTCACCACCGGTATTCACCTGCGACCTACCGATTGTCGCTTCGATGTCCGCAAAAGTCTCGCCCAGCAATGCGTGACCGGCCGCTTCCACGAGCCCGGCTACCACCGCCGCGAGGCTCGCGGTTTCTCCGCCCGGCGACACGCGAACCACAACGCAGGCGTCGGCCTCCAGACGGGAGGGCCGCGCTGAAAGCATGAGCAATGCGGTCTGCCGCCGCCGCGCGCCGTCCCGCAGCAGGTATTCGGTGATTGGGTTCTCCTCGGTCACGTTGCCGCCGACGACGAGCACGCAGTCGTTGGCGATCACCTCTTCCAGCGGTGCGCGGCTGTAGAAGGCTGCCAGTAACGGGCCGAGCGTATCAAAGGGCGCGGACCAGCGCGACGAGCAATCAATGTTGTTGGTCCGGAATACCGTCCGCATCAGCTTCTGGAACTGATAGAGCACCTCGTTGGGCAGGCGCGGCGAGGCCAGCCCCCCTGCAGCCTTGTCCTCGACCGCCGACAGCCGCCGGCGCAGATAATCCCCCGCTTCGTCCCAGGAAACCGGCGCCAGCGCGCCATTGCGACGGATCATCGGTCGCTCTATCCGGTCCCTGCCCGAGACGAAATCGAGACCGAAGCGTCCCCGCACGCAAAGCGTTTCGCGGTTGACCCCCTCGTCCCACTTCGAGCGTACCCGCATAAGCTCACCCTTGCGTGTGCCCACCGTCAACTGGCAACCGGTGCCGCAATGCGGGCACACCGTGTCGGTCTCGACCAGATCCCAGGGCCGTGCCTTGTAGCGGTAGGGGAAACTCATCAGAGCGCCGACCGGGCAGACCTCGATGCAATTGCCGCACTGATCGCAACTCGCAAGGCTACCCTCGAAGCCGGTGACGGCGGTATCCATGCCTTTTTCGACGGTGCCAAGCGCGACCGCGCCGACCACCTCCTCGCACATCCGGACGCAACGCTGGCACTGGATGCAGCGGTTGACGTTCATGATGACGACAGGGCTGAGACGGATGTCCTCGGAGTGGAATACACGCTTGAGATCGTGGAACTCGCTTTTGCGGGGGCCGTATGCCATCACCATGTCCTGGAGCTCGCATTCGCCGCCCTTGTCGCAGATCGGGCAGTCAAGGGGGTGGTTGGCAAGCAGCATGTCGAGCATGGATGATCGCGTTTCCTCGATCAGCGGCGTATTAGCCCTAACGACCATGCCATCGGTGACCGTGGTGGCGCAGGCCGGCTGCAGCCGCCGCAACCCCTGAGACTCCACGAGGGA
>NZ_JABEPH010000171.1:0-12339 GCF_013004495.1 Rhizobium sp. SEMIA 4085 | reverse complement strand
GCATATTGAAGAGCGGTGGCTACCCCGCCGGGCGCACACGGGGTGGGGCAACTCATCTGGGATGCATGGCCCATTCCAGACGCCGCTTCGTCGAGGCCTTCAAGGCCAGAAAGGCGGGTGGTGGATCGCCGGAACAGGCGCTCCGGTTCTTCGAGCAGCTCTATCGGGTTGAAAGGCAAGCGCGGGACAGAAAACCCGAGGATGGTGAAACGCAGGCCGACCGCATTCGCCGCTTCCGCCAGCAACACAGCGTGCCCGTCCTCAATGCTCTCAAGGATTGGCTCGACGAAATCAAGCCAATGGTCCTGCCTGACAGCAAGCTCGGCGATGCCGTAACCTATACCGCGCTACACCGAAGATGGCAGGATGCCGATCGACAACAATCTTCTGGAGCGTGACATCAGAATTTTTGCCACTGGCAGAAAGAGTTGGCTATTCAGCGATACTGTCGACGGAGCCAAGGCCAGCGCCATCGTCTACAGCCTGATGCTGACCTGCCGCGCCTGTGGCGTCGAGCCGTTAACATGGCTGCGCCACGTCCTCACCGAATTTGCCTCAGCGCGCTGTCGACGCTCTGATGCCCTTCAACTTCATCAAAAGCAACTGCGCCGAAAGCGCGGCCTGATCCAACACAATCTGTCGTCCAAAATGGAATCCTCGACCGCTCGTTACGCGCGCAGACGGCACCGGCATCCATGATACTTCGGCCGCGCAAAAGGACGGGCACTCAGGAGGCAGTCGATCGCCGTGTATTACAGTAACATACTTGCTATTACGGACCTCTACGAGAAGGTTGTCCGGCGTTGGCATCACCCACATGAGCCATCAATCAAAGCAGCGGGAGAACATCATGAACAGGCACGTGATCGGACTGTCCTTAGGACTTCTTTTATGCTCGGCCCTCGGGCAGGCAGCGCTGTCACAAGCCGCGCAGCCCGCTCTTACTGAGGCAGAGGCGCACTCCATTGCAGTGGACGCCTATGTGTATTTCTACCCGCTGTTGTCCATGGACATCAGCCGAAAGACATTCACAAACGTCGAACCTGGCAAGGAATTCGGGAAGGGTCCGATGAACGTCTTCACCAACGTTCCCGAGTATCCTCCGGCGGATTTCAAGGGCGTGGTTCGGCCCAACTTCGACACGCTGTATTCCTCCGCGTGGCTCGACATGACGAAGGAGCCGGTGGTGATCAGTGCTCCGGATACCGACGGACGCTATTACCTACTCCCGATGCTGGACATGTGGACGGATGTTTTTGCGTCGCCGGGTTGGCGGACGACGGGCACAACCGCAGGGACATACCTTGTCACGCCGCCGGGCTGGAGACCCGACTTGCGCGACAAGTTCATTGAGGAGTTCAAGCTCCCCGAGAACACCCAGCGAATTGAAGCGCCGACGACACATGTCTGGGTTATCGGCCGGACAAAGACCGACGGCCCGGCTGACTACGATGCCGTGCACAAGATCCAAGCGGGATACAAGGTTACGCTCCTGTCGGACTGGGGTAAGTCAGCGAAGCCGGTTGAGGTTAAAATCGACCCCAGCGTCGACATGAAGACACCGCCAAAGACCCAGGTCGATACGATGGACGCTGGCAAATATTTCGCATATGCAGCCGAACTGCTCAAGGTCGAGCCGCCCCACCTGACCGATCAACCGATCCTCGCGGAGATGAAGAAGATCGGCATCGAGCCCGGCAAGAGCTTTGACATGAGCAAGCTCGATCCGACCGTGCAGAAAGCCTTGGAAAGCGCGCCGCAAGTCGCCCAGAGACTGATGGAATGGAAGCTGGCGACATTGGCAAGGGTAGAAAACGGCTGGTCGATGAACACCGATACAATGGGAGCATACGGCAACTACTATTTGAAGCGGGCCATTGTTGCGCAGCAAGGCCTTGGCGCGAATCTGCCGGAGGATGCCATCTACCCTCTCAATCTCGCCGACGAGTCAGGACAGCCTCTCGATGGCGCGAATAAATACACCATAGCGTTCGAAAGGAATGCCATGCCGCCCGTCAACGCTTTCTGGTCGATCACGCTCTACGATGCAGCCGGATTTCAGGTTGGTAACAGCCTCGAACGTTTTGCAGTCAGTAGCTGGATGCCGTTCACACACAACGCCGATGGCTCGCTCGATCTCTACATTCAAAACGAGTCCCCCGGTCCGGATAAGGAGGCCAACTGGCTACCTACGCCGAAAGGAGCGTTCACTCTGACGATGCGCATGTACGCTCCGAAATCCGAAGCGCTGATCGGAAAATGGAATCCGCCGCCCGTCAGGAAGGTGCAGCTTCCGGCCCTGGCTACTCAGTGAGTTTTCGAACGGCAAACTTGAGCTGGGAGATACCTCGGGCCTGAGATGTGTTTTGCCAGTGGCCGTGTGAACAGCCACTGGCAGTATTTGCGCAAGCTCATGTGAAGTTCACCACGGTTCCCGGCGAGGAGTTCACGCCGAAACTCCGCGCCCTGATGATTATAAAGGCATTCCACGACAGCGAGATCACGCCTGCGATCAAGCGCGGGGTTCAATCCACGTGACGCGAGTCCGCGTTTATGGGGCGAGCGAGAGAAATGCTCAATCCAGATCACCTCAACGCACTCAACCGCAAAAGGTGCAGCGAAATTCGCGCCTTCTTTCATCCAGCCGCTTAGCGCCGTACTGAAGGCAATCAGTCGAGATCATTAAGGCGAGCTTTGACCGCATTCATCTGCTCGATCTCTTCACTCTGGTCACGCGAAATTACCGAGCGGAGTGCGACGAGTTTTTATCCTTAAGAACCGCATCCACGCATATGAGGATCGCGCCTGAATGATGGGGACTGCCTGTCGCCTGTAAAAGTCTGCGTGCGTTTCCCTGTGGAGGTGGTCGCGAGCAGGATCACCAGGCCGACATGTATGAGTTGTCCGGATCATCTTTTCAAACGCTTGATAGAAGGTTTCGTGATCTGCCATAAAAGCTGCGACCGGTGAGGCTGCGATCCAAGTCCCGCTTTATGATGGGACAATGATAACGTGCCACCGCGGCCTCAGACGAATTGATGAACTCATCAGCTCGAGACGGGCGGATTCATTTACTCGGCTGTAGCGTCTGGGGAGAAAGAGTTTCATTAGGAGGGGATCGTCGCCGCCATAATCATCCTCGCAATGGGATTGATCGAGAACATGTCGAAGGCGCCGAAGGCCTCAATCCTTCTTTTTGGAATGGCCATCAGGGGCCAACGCCATCCAAATCGCCTTGTCATCGAGCTTCAGACTTTTGATATCGGTGTAACTTGCGTTCTCGACGCGCGTCAGAAGGTAACAAGAGCGCGGGCCGTGCGATTCTTTTGTCGTCACTACACAGGATGTGATGCGTGGAACCGACAGTGCTGACCGAGGTTAGATAGCGTGGCCAATCACGGTCTCGATGGAGGAACACCCATGGCACCAAATGAAAACAGGCAGGGGAGTAGCTCGGGCAAGGGCGAAAAGAGCGCATCCAGCTCTTCGTCTCGGAAGTCTTCTTCGTCCGGAAAGCAAGGCGGTTCCCACGAACAGCATGTCAAAGCCGGTCAGCAGAGCCACAAGAACGCGAAGTAAACGATCATTTGATGGATTTGGACGGCCCGCGGTTCCGCGGGCTCCAGTCGAGCCGATATGCCTTGGATACACCATGGCGGTCTCACGGCCGCCGTCGTCATGTGCATCACGGCGCGGTGTTTTTCGGTTCAGACGGTGAGGCCGCCATTCCCGCGGGTTTTTGTGCGGCCGCAACATTTCGGGCCCAGGGTCACCGCGATTCCCTTCTTGAAATCGGTCGGCGGCGTCGAGAGCCCAAGACCTCAGCGAGTTCCCGAAAACGAAGAATCCTGACGTAGCACCGATCTGGCTGCTGTGCAAAATCGCGCGCAACATCAATGCCCCACTTCGATTTTCGGGTGGAACGTTCCAATCCCCTGATAGTTCGGCAATTAGACTTCAGGAGGCGCCCACGATGAGCATCGAGGCAAGAAAGTTCTCCCAGATATTTTGGAGTGCACCAGTGAATGTCAGAGCAGGAAACGGTTTCAGCGAACCGATTTTCGGCCCCGTGGCCGCAGTCGAGTATCTTAAACATCGATGGCCAACGACGAACAGTCCCCAGTATCTGAGCGCTCTGCGCATCTGTGCCGCTGCTGTCGAGCGCAAAGAATCGCCCGATTTTGCTAGCGACGCCTTCATCGCTGCCAGTATTGAAGCTGCCATGTTGGCCTAGTCCTACAGCGACATCGAGAGTGGAGGGAACTAGGATCCGACCCCGTTACTGATGCAGTCTCGTTTCGCTGGCTGAAAATCGATGCAGTGCTCACAGCTGGGAGCGCAGGCAACGCGGTGGAGCGTGTGTTGCGGCAATCTTGGCCGATTAGGAACGGAGGCTCTCAACGTGCGGAGGCCGACGACCGTTCTCCGTCAGACCGACAAAATCGTCTATGCTGTCGCCATTTTGCGAACTTTTCGACATCCACCCTGAAGGTTGCTGGCCCGTAGAGTCAGCCCAGACGTTGCGCTCGAAGATCACGATCTTATTTGATTTTCCCGCTGACCTCGCCTCAAGCGTCATTGCGGAACATTAAGACAACGTAAGGCATTTCCTCAAATCGCAATTTGGGAGCCTTGACGATGAAGCGTTATGGATACGCCTATATCACGGCCGCCTTTTTCCTCATCACGATCTCGGGTCACTGGATCCTGGGTTGGTTCGCCTTCGTGGATGAGGCTGCCCAGCATGGTGAGTCGCCCGAGTTGTCGGCGTATCTCATCCAGGTTGGTAGAGACACGTTGGAAAACTGGCAGTCGGAATTCCTGCAGTTGCTCTGGCAAGTGGTGGGCCTTGCCTATTTCCTCTACGTCGGCTCGCCTTCCTCGAAGGAAAACGATGACCGCATGGAAGCCAAGATTGATGAATTGCTGAAGATCGGTGCCGGGGAGAAAGCTGAAGCGCTGATCGCGGCATTGGACGAGCGTTACATGCGGACTCACGGACATGCAAAACCGCATGGCCATGGAACATGAAAAGTTGGCCGCGCGCACGTGCGGCCTTCAACATTGTATGCTCTATTACCATCACGCGGCTGCCGCGGCACGCTGAGTGATGTCGGACCACATCTTCCGATGCAAAGCCGGTGGACCACCGGCACGTCGACCATCTTCCAGTTCCAACGCCTCCAATTCGTCAGGTCAGCCTTCCGACGAGTTCCGCGTAATCAGAGAACGCGAACTTCTTGCCACGCTGGGAAGCCTCGTTGGCCAGGAGCAGAACGCGGATTGGAAAAAGCGTCGCCGCACGGTTCGAGTCCGAAAGATCGTGTTCATCGTCCTGTTCGACGGCCCTCTCGGCCTGCCCAAGGGCAGCGGACAATTCTTGATGAGTGACGACGCCTTTGGCAACAAGCATGTCCGAAAGAGCGGCGACGGCCATAATAAAACCTTCGAGCTGCAGGTTGGCTGTATTCAATTCGACCTCCGTGGCTTGCGACCGCACACTGTGCGACTGTGGATTAACCGACATCCCAGGGCGAAGTTCCAGCACGATGGAATTGACCGGCTCCTTCGCGGTTCACCTGGACCAGCCATCCTATGGCCCACCTTCTCGAAATCCTGCTTTCCTGGCTTTCGTTCGAGTGATCTGCGTCTTCCTTTTGGCGGCCTGGGCAGCACCGAAGCGAGGATTTCGGTGAAAGAGGCTGCCAGCAGCGACATGTTCGAGATCGAATCCAGCAAGTTGGCACTCGATTGCCACACGCTGGGCAGAACTTGGAAACTTCGATTGAAGGAGCCAATATGATTATGCGCAGATCCCGGCCCTACTATGCAAGACGTGACCCGGACTCGACTTAGTCGATAGTTGACATGAGGACCGGGAAGATCGTTCTCATCGCAGGAACCCTGCCACTCAAGCATCTTAATGAGGCCACCATCGTGGAAATCGTTGATGCTCTGCGCGAGACGGCTTTAACACGTGGCTGGAAAACTAGCCCCTTGCGGAACAGGGAATTAACATGATTCCTATTGCGCCATTAACGCCCAGAATGATCGGGCCGAACCGCCGGAGTGCAGCGGGATTGAGATGTGCCCCTGCTGCACGAGGCTGAGACCTGCCACTGCACGGTGCTTATTCGACATGTCCGAAGTAGCCGATCGTAAACGGCTCGTTTTCAAGCAGGCAGATGCCGGATTGGCCGGCTCTGGAACGTGAAGAGTAGTGCTGCTAACAAACCTAAAAGCAACCATGGCGGCCGCCAGAACGGCATTAACGGCATCACCGTGTTAGCCAACGACTGCGTTAGCTCTTCAGGTGTCCGATGACGGGCTCGACCGCCGATCGTCGTCGCATCTGGCGTTTGATGGCGGGCGTGAGCGGCGCTGAATCACGCGATAATCCTTCAAGCATGCGTTTCAGGAGCCTTTGCCGGCAATTGTTCGGAGGTTGCATTGCGCGCGGAGAGGTCATATATTCTGTACGAAATATATGGCATTGGATGTGGCAAGGTGATGGCGATGGCCGGGACCATGAAGGTTGCAATGCAAAATGGACCGCTGGTTCTATCGTATATGGATAGGTCTGGTAGGATCATAGTCGATCGGCTCGCGGACGGGTTCGGCATGTCCAAGACCCAGCTCGCAGAAACGGCAGGACTTGCACGGGAGACGCTCTATCGGGTGGAGCGCAGCGGCACGGCCAAAACCCAAGGTCGCCTGCGTGAAATGCTCGAGATCATCAGCCGCGTTACAGAATGGGCGGGCGGTAAAGAGCAGGCTATGGCCTGGTATCGGGCCCATCCGCTTCCGGCATTCGGCGGGCGCACCGCCGAATCGCTCGTGAAAGACGGCAAGGCAGCTGCGGTTCGCGAATACCTCGATCATATGGCCCTCGGCGGTTTTGCTGGAGGTGCGTGGGAACCTGCGATCGGGCGCATGATCCTCGTTGGGCATTCAAGCCGATCTCCGGTGATGGAGCGGCGATAAGGGGTGCGCGTTTCAATCCCAAGGGTGTGCCAGCGCTATATTTGGGCCTGAGCATCATGACGGCTGTGAAGGAGGCCAATCAGGGGTTTGCTCATCGGATCGATCCGTGTGTGCTCTGCTCCTACGAGGTCGATTGCGACCATGTCGTGGACCTGACGGTAGAAGAGAGAAGGGTAGAATTCAACGTCGCATTGGAGGATATGGCCTGTGCATGGGCTACGGCGCTCAGTATGGGAGATCGGCCGGCGTCGTGGGCGATTTACGATCGCCTGCGACCTCAAGGCGTTTCAGGTATTATTGTTCCGAGCTTCGCGCCCGGAGCCGAGGGCGATGACAAGAACCTCGTGCTCTGGGACTGGGGCGCGGAGCTTCCGCACAAGGTAACGGTGGTCGATCCAAGCGGTCGGCTACCGAAGGACCAGCTGTCCTGGCGCTGAGGCGACCGGATGCTCTTAGGTGGTGCGTCCAATCGAATTCACAATTGAGGGACTACTTCATTGAAGCTATTGTAAACGGCGTCGGCGCGGATGCCGGGTGCTGCCTTGACGAGCGGGACAAACTCGGAATCGGATATGGGCTCAAGTGGATCGGGGCCACGACGTCCGCGTGGCGTTTTGCTCTGGAAGACGCGTCTCTTTATCGAGGCGGTAAGCAATGGCCCGGCTGGTAGACGCTTTCGCGGCGGCAGCCTCGACAGAGTGCGTTTGTCGATACTTCATGAATAATCGGTTACATGGCGACCCGGCACAAACTGGTTCTCCAATCCAGAAAACCGCCAATGTACCGAGCCGACTGCGATCATGATACGTCGAATAACTCTGCTCTTGGAGTATCCTCACCAGCTCACATTCGGGCGACGAAAGCGCAGACGCGGTTTTCGAAAGGATCGAGATAGCCGTCGACCGAGCCAGAATGGCCCAATCAAGTGGCGACCTTATGGTCGTATTGCAGACACTGTCACGTCGATCTACGCTGCCGGGTCCGAAGCTCCGATCCGCTGGAGCATTTTTCGTCCAATTGTCAAGCTGCGGCGCAATGAAATCGCGTTCGCGCAGAAGAACATAGGTCGCGCGGGATGCCTTTGCCTGATAAAACCAAGACAGCTCTGGATGAATTGCGAATGCTGATGTTGGGCGCGCAAATCTTGCTTGGGTTTCAGTTTCATGGGCCGTTCCAGAACGCGCGTCCTTCTCTCAGCCTATACGAGAAGGAGATCGGGGCCATCGTGCTCTGCGTCATGGTGGTCATCGTGGGACTCCTAATCGCGCCAAGCGCGCGCCATCGGGTCGTGGAGCGAGGAGAAGCAACGCAACGTTTTAACGACTTTATCACGCGCGTATCTATGTTGACGCTCGCCCCCTTCGCCTTGGCGCTCGGCCTGGATCTTGGGGTCGCCCCTAGCCGCGGCCTCGGCACATGGGTCGGACTGACCGCTGGTATCGCATGCGGCCTCTCAGCGCTCGGGCTGTGGTACGGACCCATGCTATTTCGTCAACGCCATGGAGATGCAGACATGGTTACCTCTGATGAAAAGACGCCGACCGCCGCTAAGATCGATTATGTATTGACGGAAGCGCGCGTCGTATTACCAGGCGCGCAAGCGCTGCTGGGTTTCCAGCTCGCAATCGCGCTGACGAGCGGGTTTAATGACCTCGCTGGTTCTGCAAAAGCGCCTCATTGTGTGGCGCTTGGTTCGGTCGCGCTTACAACGATACTCTTGATGGCACCTGCAGCATACCATCGCATCGTCCACAACGGCGCCGATGTCCCAGAAGTTTATGATGTAGCGAGTCGTTTGTTACTCGCGGCCACTGTGTTTCTGGCGCTTGGCCTGGCTGCGGATGTACATGTTGTGATTGGCAAAATCTCCGAAAGTCAAATTCTCGCCCATATTACTGCAGCAAGCACCGCTCTTGTCCTGATTGGACTGTGGCATCTCTGGCCGTGGTGGACGCGTGTTCGAGCCCATGGTCCTGGCAACCGAGATCACGTACTCTAAGGTCGCATTTATCTTGAATCTTACATAGGCGTTGGCGCTTCAATCAGTCGGATTGGATCGTTCAACGAAGATCGTAGATGTGCTTGGGCCGACGACTGCTCTGTCAATCGGAAGCACCCTCTCGAACAACAGACTGGCGACGCTTCGTCAAGGGGATCGACCTCGATATTGCCGCCGGTGAAACTCTTGCCGTCGTGGGCGATTCCGGCTCCGGAAAGGGCGTGACTTTGCTGGCCGCCATTCAGCTTTTGCCGCGATATGCGAGCAGAGTCGAGGGCAAGTGCTGCTTTGCGGCAAGGATTCGCTGGCGCTTCATGAAGAGCAGATGCGGCTCATTCGAGGCAGTAAAGTTGGCCTGATCTTTCAGGAGCCCGCTGACCAGCCTTAATCCGGTTTTCCAGCTAGGTAGGCAGATCCGCGAGGCGCTGATAATCCATCGCGGCCGAGGTCATTCGGCTGCTGGAGAGGGTGTGTCTTCACAACTCCAAAAACCCTTACAACGATCACCCGCACCAGTTTTCCATGGGATGCACTAGTGTGTCATGTCATCATCGCATGGGGCTGGCTTGCAAGCAAGCTGTCTCATCGCCGACCAGCCGGCAACCGCTCTCGGCTTAACGATCCAGGGGGCAGGTGTCCACCGTGATCGATCGCGTCTCAGTCGGCTAAGCTCGTATCGACGCATGAAGCTGGCCGCAGACCGTGAGGCTCTCACGCATCGCCTTCACGCGCATTTCGGCATCTTCAAATGAATAGGCCCATATCTGGGCAGACCACATCGATGTGCCGATCTTGTATTCCAGTGCGAACAGATACATTGCTTTTCCGTGCTCATCCTTGCGGACGAACTGAGCGTCGGGCCGTTCCTGCGTGTCGCGGATTCTGTCAAAATTGATTACGCTCATATCGGAACTCATCCGGCATTATCCCATGATAGTCGGTCGTCCATGCTGATCATCTGGGCCGCTTCGTTCTGCGTCCGCCGTCGGGCTGCGGAACGTCAGCACGGCCGCCCTGCGGCGGCCGTTTAATATGTCAAGATTTCAAGCTGCCCGCTTTCCCTTGGCGTTTGCAGAGGACTCGGCAAGCTGCGTCAGTTTCTTATCGGTCGCTTCTTCTTCCGCAAGCGTTGCCTGCAGCAGCGGGATTGCGTCCTTAAGACCGAGTTGTTTGGCCCATGCGATCAATGTGCCATAGCGGGCGATCTCGTAGTGCTCGACGGCCTGCGCTGAAGAGATCAGACCGGCATCCAGGGCAACCGTTCCCTTGAACTCGTCCATGATCTCATCAGCTTCGGCAATGATGCCCTGAATGGCTTCGCAGGTCTTTCCGCGCGCCGGCTTGCCGATGATTTCAAAAACCTGTTCCAGACGTTCGATCTGGGCTTGGGTCTCGTCACGATGCTGCAGAAAACCGGCTTTGCCCTCCTCCGACTGGGCGGCGCGGGCCATCTTCGGCAGCGCCTTTAAGATCTGTTTTTCGGCATAGTAAATGTCCTTGAGCGTCTCGAGGAACAGATCGTTCAGCGTTTTCTCGGTTGCCATTTAGTCCTCCTATGGCATGTTGGGAAATATGCTCTCGCAGGGTCGAACATTAAAGCGCGGAGATGACCCGCCGGTGTTGGAGGCATCATCTCAATCCGGCCAGACGAGACCGACTTAAAGGCTTCAGTCGGCGACAGTCCAAACAATTGCCGACACTTGTTGTTCCTAACTTCATTATTTTTCACCAGCTTTGGCAGGTTGTTTTGCGGATCGCCGAATAATGTGAACGTTCTCAATACGGTGCGGCATCGCGCAGAAACGATTTTTGGCCCGATTGCCGATTGGAATTCGGATCGTGTCCGCTTCCTGCAAAGCCCTTGGTCTTTGAGCGTGCTGTCGTTGTGGGAAAGGCCGATAAGCGAAAACGACACGTTTGTCCGATACCGCACGGCAAGATTAGGAAGTGCGGGACTTTCCTTTCCTTCCGAGAGAAAGAATGACGTCCTTATCTTCACTACGTCCCGCGTCCAGTTGAAAAAATCTCTCGATCGAGTTGGAGATTGTCGAACTGATCCCGGCGTTACGCGCCTTTGCCCGGCGACACCTGCGCAGTGAGGACAATATCGATGATCTCGTGCTGGGAACTGCTGTAGGCGTTGAATTCGATCCAGCTTTATCATCCCGGCAGCTCTCTCAAATCCTGGACATTGGAAATTTCTAAACTCGAGATCCGTCCGACTTGGTCTCCATCAAGAATATAAATCTCGCCAAAGCCAGTCCGCCAATCCGGTCGCTCACTTCTCACGTGGTGGCTTCAACCGCCTTCCTGCCGCTACCATCTTGCCGTTGCCGTCGTGACACAATGCCTTCCAAAAGGGTTCGGGCGGCATTGCGCACCTCCTCCTGAAAGGCTCTGTCTCTTTCAAAGGCATCGTGGCTGGTGGCGTAGGGCTCCCAATAACCTATGTAACGTTCGACTTCGGCTAACGGTCCTGCCGGGATGAGGTCCATCGACGTCAGCCAGTTCGAGACGCTGCGACGGACACTCTCTACCCCTTCCGTGTCGCCGTGGACGACGACCGAAAACAGGCGGCCTGAAAGATGGCGGGGATAGTCCCACCCCTGCATCTCAAGCTCCTTGGCCTCTTTGGCATGTTTGCCATGCGTGCTTGTTGGATCTGGGTTGCCGCCATCGGCGCAGACAAGCCGGTCGATCATCAGTTTCATCGGCGATGGCGTCTGGTACCAGTTGACCGGGCTCACGATCATGATGCCATGTGCCTCGACCCACATCGGATAGATGTCGTTCATCCAATCGTGGATCTGTCCGAGGGAATAGTTCGGGTAGCAGGAGCACGGCCAATGACAGAGCGCGGCCGATGTCGAGAAGCACGCCTTGCACGGATGAATCTGCCTGCCGTATTCGGAAGCGATGCGACTGAGATCGAGGACGTTGACGACGACGCCGGCAGCGGCAAACACGTCTTTGGCGATATCGACCATTCGAAAACTTTTCGAAAGCTCGCCCGGACAGGTATGTTCGCTTCGTGACGAGCCGTTGATGAGAAGAACACGCAATGGCGCGGTCTTGTCCTCGAACCGCGCTTGGGCAGCGCGGATTTCGTCTCTCGCCGAAAGCCAATCGAGGGCAATATCATAGTCGGGATCGGCAAAGCCGGGTCCCGCCTTTTTAGTTATCGGGCTCTTTCGTGAATTGGCGTAAGCATCCCAGGCAGCCGCGGCGACTTTGCCGAGCTCCTCTTCCAGGGTTGCATACGCCCGATCCTTGAACTGGCTCAGGAAACGCTTTTTGAATTCGCTTTCGTCCAGTCGAGGGCTTGGACTGCCTTTTCGCGGTTCGAGGTCAGGTGC
>NZ_JABEPH010000170.1:0-12343 GCF_013004495.1 Rhizobium sp. SEMIA 4085 | reverse complement strand
CCTTGGATTTACCCTCGGCGAAGGTCAGCTGCAGCATGCCGCCTTCAGCCTTCACCTGGTTCTTGGACCACGTGCAGTTCTGGTGGGCGCCGTTGTTCCAGCCGTCGGAAACATACCAGACGCTGCGGTCGATCTTATCGAAATCATCGACGAAGGATTTGCCCGTCGCCTGCTGGGCATGGGCGGGGAGGGCGCCGAGGATAAGGGCGCCGATCGTCAAACTCTGGCAAAACAGTCGCGCATGGGCGATTTTGGCCGTCATGTCTCACCTTTGCTGTGGAACGAATTCTGCCGGGACTTCCCGGCGGGAAGCGGATTGAGAGCTCTTCTTGGTCCGGCCGCCGGTCAAAACGGCGTAGAGGCGCGGCGCGTTGGTGCGCACAAAGCTGTTGGAAAGCGCAAGCACTGGAAAGAGCACCAGAAGCGAGCCGCAGAAGAAGAGCGGATAAAAGCCGATGCCTGTCTTTCCCCAGATCATGAAGAATAGGACGAGCAACGGATAATGGGCGCAGAAGATCCAGAAGCTCAAGCTTCCGGTCTTTGCCAGGCGCTGGCCGAGAGGGGTCTTGATCAGCGGTGCCGAGAGCATCCAGAAGCCGGCAGCCCCGCCGATTGCCAGTGCATTGCGGCATAGTTCCACCCAGTCCGGCATCGATGGGCCGCTCATGTAGATCGCGGTTGCAAGCAGCGCCGAAGCGCCAAGCAGCAGCGCCACGCCAAGTGGTGCAAAGCGGTCGAGCGCCTTGATGTCGATGTTGTAGAGGCTCGCATATATGCCGAAAGCGAAGCTGAAGAGGATCGAGCGCTTGATCACGATATAGAGCGACATTTCCGGAATGAGCGCGAGCAGCAACAAAGTCGACAATGTCAAAAGGGGGATGCGCCGGATGAGCCAGGCGAGCAGCGGCGAAAGCAGGATGCAGACGAAGAGGTCGCGCAGGAAGTAAAGCGGGATGTTGGTGGGAAATTCCTCGGCCGCAAAGAGCTGACTGAGAAGGCCACGCACCGATGCGGTCCACGGGCTTACGACATAGCCGTCACCGATGCCGACGCTCAGCATCGCAAGCGCGGCGATGAAGAATGCCGTGTTCCAGATGAGAAACGGCAGGAAAACGGTCTGCGCTTTGGTGCGCACGGTTTTCACATAGTTGAAGCCTTCCATCCCTCCGCGAAACAGCAGGTAGCCGGAAATGGCGCTGAGGCAGGGAACCCCGACACGGAAGAGAGCTTCGCTCAGGAAGACCCGCAGCCAGTCGAAGAAACCGTAGTTTCCGTTGAACGGCGTATTGGCAGGGTCAAACGGTATATGGACGAACACGATGCCCGAAATGAGCACGATGCGCATCAGGTTGATCCGCGAGGATACGTTGGCGTCAACGTTCACGTTATCAGTCACCCCTATTGGGTCGCACCCCCCCTTGCGACCGTTTTCAACGAGAGCAGACACGAGCCCGCAGACCAAAAGCTAGAGCGTTTTTACGGAAGAAAATATGGCACTGCAGCAAAAATGATCGGCAATCCCGTTTCGGGACGGCTGATACGAACGGTTCAGCGACGGCTCTTATCGGGCTTGGCTCTAAGAGAAGGAACTGAAACGCCGATGGGGCAATGTATATCGGAAAGTCATCATAAATTCAAACTGGGGGGCGATGAAACCCGCCGCGATGGGAAAGTTTTGTCGTTTGATGAAGGAATCCATTGGTTTTCACGCGGTGCCGGGGGTCTGAATGTGGCTGAAATGTGGCTATCGCTCCCCGCATGGGTTTATTAGGCACATCGCCGTTTGACAATCGCAGGTGGGCTTTGACAAAATTTCGGCCGGAATGACCTACATCATTTCGCAGTGCAGCAACTTGCTCGGGCGCAGTCTTGACCCTATGTGCCTATCACCGGACTGTTCAGGAGAAAGAATGGCGACCTTCACGATCATCATCCCTTTTTATCAGCGCGAGGACGGCATTCTGCGCCGCGCGTTGGCCTCTGTCTTTGCGCAAAGCTTTCAGGACTTCGATGTGATCGTCGTCGATGACCAGTCGCCTTATCCCGCCGAAAACGAGCTAGAGCCGCTTGCCGAAGGCCAGCGATCGCGGATTGCGGTCGTCAAACAGGCGAATGCGGGACCGGGCGGGGCGCGCAATACTGGCCTCGACAATGTTCCGGCGGCAACGCGCTTTGCAGCCTTCCTCGATTCAGACGACCTGTGGACGCCAAAACACCTGCAGAACGCCTATGATGCGCTGCAGACATTCGATGCCGACTGCTATTGGGCGTCGATCCACGGAGGTGAGGAATTCGACTATCATTTCAGCATCGCCGACCTAGAGGCCACTGAAAAGGCGGTGCGCCTTTGCGAGAACCCGCTGTTGCTCGAGATTCCCGACATTGCCGGCGTGATGCTCAAGAACTGGGCCTTTCTCCACATGTCGTGCATGGTCATCGGCCGGCCGCTGATCGACAAGGTCCGCTTCGACGCGGCACTGCGGCTGGCGGCGGAGGACGTGCTGTTCTTTTGCGATTGCATGCTTGCGGCGCGGCGCGTGCTTCTTTGCGTGGAGGCAGGCGCCTTGCGCGGAGAGGGTATCAACATCTTCCACGGCGTGGACAACGATTCACCGCAGTTTCTCAAGCAGCAGTTCATCACCTGGATGGCGCTCGACCGGCTTGAAAGCCGTTTTTTGAAGCGTCCGCAGGAGATCGAGACCATAAAGGCCTACAAAATCCGTGCGCGGAAGCAGGCGCTCTGGAGCCAGGTGCGGCTGGTGCGCCGGCGGCGCCTGCCGGACTTCCAGATGCTGGCCCGCTGGGCGTGGCGTGATCCGGCCCTGTTTGCAAGTGCTCTGCAGATCGCCGGCGGCAAGCTTTCGAAGTAGCGCTTCCTATTCGGCTGACGACGGCAGCAGATATCTGAGGCCGCCAGCACCTCTGGTGGCGATCTCGACGCCGCCGGGGCTGCGGAAACGTTCCGTCTTGTCCATGAAGATGCCTCCGGCAATCGCCGGAACGGCGAAAGGATGGGCGAGGGCGTAGCGCAAGGCTGCACCAGCGCCCGACTGCTTCTTGATATCGAGGAAATGGCGAAGTTCGTATTTGCCGCGGGCATGGCTCTCGTGGCGGCGCACGGCAGCGGCGGCTTCCGCCGTCAGGCTGCAGTTCGCCAGGATCGCCTGGTCGGCTTCGTAGAGCTTGCGGAGGTCCTCCGTGCGGTGGCTGCCGCTCAACGAGTTGCCACGCACGACAGCACCGTAACCGCAGCTATGGATCACCTTGTAGCGCGCGCCGTTGGCCAGGGCCCGGACGTAGAGGTCGTAGTCCTCCCCAAGACGCATCTCCTCGCGGTAGCGCAGTCTGTGAGCGTCGAGAAACGCGCGCCGCATCACCGGCTTCAGGAAACCGATTTCGCCGCGCCGGACACCGCGCTTGGAAATATTGCCGTCGACGAAGGCCACCAGGTCGAGAAACAGCGGACGGTCCAGGAAATGATCGAGTTGCTGGGGCGCACGCGTCACGGTCTCTGCCTCGACGAAAGCGATATTGTCGGCGACGAAATCCCAGTCGTCGTCCGCAAGCATCCGGCTGAACCGGCCTTCAAAGAAGAAGTCGTCGGCATCGAGTATGCTGATCAGTGGGGCGGTGGAGATTTCGATCGCGTGATTGCGGGCGGCCGATGGCCCTCTGTTCTTTTCGAAGGAAACGACATTCAGGCGATTGCTGCCGTCATCGGCAGCTCTGGCCGCGGCGGCGGTTTCATCGCCGGATCCGTCGTCGATGACGACGACTTCAGCCACTTCATTTTCCCGTAAAGCCGAAGCGACAGCCAATTTGATCGTATCGGCCGCGTTCTTGGCGGCGATGATCACGCAAACGCTTGCCTTAGCCATTTCAACCACGTCTTACCCTCCGTTGTCTCGCGCAAGAGTTAGGACGTCGCCGCTTCTGCGGCAATGCAAAAGACCTTCAAAAGATATTACGGGGTTGGCTGGCGGTTATCGTTGCCGCCCGGAAAGCCTTGTTTTCAGCGATTCAAAGGCTCGGAACCGTTGAAGGGCGAGACAGGAATCTTCTCCTTGTCGTCGCTGCGGGCCGGAATATTGGATGCCGCCGTGCTGCCTTGGGTGTTGCGCGCCTTTGCTTCCTTCCACACGAGGAACAGGACGCCGCCGAAATAGCCCAACTGCAGTAGAACGGCACAGATCACCGTGTCTATCAGTGTCGTTGTCAGTGAGCCGTTCAGCCAATAAGTCGCAACCGCAAAAACGGCCAAAGCGCCGATCATGCTTATAAAAACGCGAGGTGCATACATAACCGTGCCTCCCTTGGGGAGGTTCGTTCAATGAACAGTCATTGAATCGGGCGTCCTCCCTAAGGACCCTTTACTTGTATATTTTAGAAGGCCTTTTGTTTCAACCGAACGAGAGCATTCTTTTTCATCCGTCGTCTGTTTATCTACAGTATTCGGTTTAAGGTTTCCTTCCGGCTTTGGGTAAAATCGACGAAGCCTCGTTAAGGAATGCCGTGACGGGGATTCGGGTGCAAATGTGTCGATTTTACCTCAGGTTGTACCAATTATGACATTGCAAGCGATACTTTGCGTCACATTTGCCTACTGAACCAACGCATGAAAGCCAAATGCGTTCAACTTTTATTACAAAGTTTTTATCTAAATCGATTTGAGTGTGCAGCGCAAAATTGATGGTGCGATGCAATAAATTCAGCGATAAGACAATATAGTTGACCTACTCTCTGCAGTGCCCGCATGGCTTAGGCAAATGTCACCCGAAAGGCGTAGAAAGATTTATTCTTCAATCTTTTTGCGACGCGAAGCAAACACCAAGACCTTTAGTGCGCCGCACAGAGTCTATTCAAAAACATTGCATGCTTTGCATATGTAGTTTAGAGAACCCTTAAAAAAAGAAATGTGATAAAGACACGCCGGAAACGGGCCGTTACACAATCGCCATGAAATTGTGGCTTAAAAAAACAAATTCCGCCCATACACTCCTCATTCGTCAGCGCTAGCTTAGCGGCCTGGGCTTACCGACCAAACGGCAAACATAAGTGGAGTTAACTCTATGAAGTCTGCGACGAGATCGGACAGTACGCCATTTTTTGGCGTGGTTCATGCGAATGTGTTTCCGCCGACTGGCGGGATCATGAAGCGGGCATTCGATATCACGGCTGCCTCGCTCGGGCTCCTTTTCCTGAGCCCGATTTTTCTGATGGTGATGCTGCTTGTAAAGCTCTCCGACAAGGGGCCGGCTTTCTATGGGCATCGCCGTATCGGCCACAACGGCCAGGAGTTCCGTTGCCTGAAGTTCCGGACCATGGTCGTCAACGGCGACAAGGTCCTGCAGGAGCACCTGCGCAACAATCCAAAGGCGATGGAAGAATGGCGTTTAACGCGAAAACTGCAAGACGATCCGCGGGTCACCACGGTCGGAAGCGTGCTTCGCAAGCTCAGCCTTGATGAACTGCCACAGCTCATCAACATCCTTCGCGGTGAAATGAGCGTTGTCGGGCCGCGGCCTGTCGTTCTTGATGAACTGGAACTCTACGAGTCTTCGGCCGTCTACTATCTACAGGCGCGTCCAGGTCTTACCGGACTTTGGCAGATCAGCGGGCGCAACGACGTGTCCTATGCTGCCCGCGTGGCTTTCGACACCCACTACGTCGAAAACTGGTCGCTCATCCGCGATGTGAAGATCATTGCACAGACGATCCCCGCCGTCTGCATGCAGCGTGGCAGCTACTGACAAGCCGCTTCCATATACGCCAAGTAACGTACGGTACTGCTTTTGGCTTGCCGTGCAGATTTACGAGGAAGACTGAATGAGAGAAATCCTGTTGCGCCGCAACCTGCTTGGAAATTCCTTTATGCACGGCCTCGCTTTCGTTGCGGGGCTTAGCATATTGATCGGGTCCTCCGGCTTTGCCCGGGCTGCCGACTACCAGCTCGGCACCATGGACAAGCTGCGCATCCGCGTTGCCGAATGGCAAACGGCGGAAGGCGCGATCCGCGACTGGTCGGTGGTGAGCGGCGATTACACGATCGGCCCCTCAGGCAGTCTTTCATTGCCGTTCGTCGGCGACCTCCCGGCCTCCGGAAAGACGACGGATGCAATCGCCAAGGAAATCGGCGCCGCGCTGCAGAAGCAGTTCGGCCTCAAGGACCGGCCGTCGGCGTCCGTCGAGCTTGCCCAGTTCCGGCCGGTCTTTCTGACCGGCGATGTGGAAAACCCCGGCGAGTATCCCTTCGCACCCAATCTGACAGTCGTGAAGGCCGTCAGCATCGCTGGCGGCCTGCGCCGGGCCGATGCCGGCCAGCGCTTTGCCCGCGATTTTATCAACGCCAAAGGCGACGCCGTCGTCTATACGACGGAGCGCAACCGGCTCATTGCCCGCAAGGCGCGGCTGCAGGCGGAAACTTCCAAGAGCGACACGATCGAAATGCCGCAGGAGCTCAAGGATCTGCCCGAGGCAAAAGCCCTGCTCGCCAGCGAAATGGCGTTGATGAACACGCGCAAGAAGCGGCTCACGCTGCAGCTTCAGGCGCTCGACGACCTGAAATCGCTGTTGCAGGCCGAAATCGAATCTCTCGGCAAGAAGACAGAAACACAGACGCGCCAGCTCGAGCTTGCCAAGGAGGACCGCGACAAGGTCGAAAACCTGGCCGAGAAGGGCCTTGCGCTCAGCGCCCGAAAAATGGCCGCCGAACAGCGCGCCGCCGATACCGAGGCTACCCTTCTCGATATCGATACGAACATCTTGAAGGCCAAGCAGGACATCAGCCAGGCCAATCAGGACGAGATCACCCTGCGCAACGACTGGGACGCCAAGCTGTCGCAGGAACTGCAAGACACCGAATCCGAACTCGACACGCTCAACCTGAAGATTGCCACCAGCGACGCGCTGATGTCGGAAGCATTGGCGCAATCGAACGATGCAGCGCGTTTCGACCCTCAAAATGCCGCCAGCATCAGCTATTCCCTTGTGCGCGAGGTTGACGGCCAGTCGAAGGAAGTTCCGGCCACGGAAAATAGCACATTGCAACCGGGCGACCTGATCAGGGTCACGGCCGGGGTTGCGATGAGATAGCGGAGACCCGCATGCGGATCGCCAAATCGGTGCTGATAAAGCCAGGTGAGAACGAGCTTTACGCCATTCCGGCGGTTGCGCTTTCTCTCTTCTGCTTTGCTTACTCGATCCGCTTCGGGCAGGTGGCGATCCTGTTTTACTATGCCTTGTGGCTGCCGCTCGTCGCCGTCAATTATCGCAAGGTGCTCGGCAGCTATAGCCGCTTCATCTGGCTGTTCGCCTTCGCCGTTTTCGCCTTCCTCTCCGTCTTCTGGTCCGCCGTGCCAAGCGTGTCGCTGAGGGCAAGCATCCAGTACCTGACGCAGGTGGTCTGCGCGCTGATTGCCGTGCGCGTGCTTGATGTCCGCACCCTGACGCTCGGCGTCGTGGCAGGCGCGGCGATCGTGCTGCTGTTTTCGATCCTCTTCGGCTACTACGAATATGACGTGTTGGACGGGACCTACAGTTTCGTTGGCGCCTTCGCATCGAAGAACCAGCTCGGCTTTTATGCCTCACTGGGCATCATCTTCGCCTTTGCCGCCGTCTTCATTTACGGCGAGCGGCGCTTCTGGTTGATGACGTCGGGCATGGTCGGCCTTATGGCGGCCTATTGCCTGCTTGCCTCCCAATCCGCCACCTCAGTCATCACGACGGCGGCGGTCGTTGCCCTGCTGATAGGGTTTCGTGTCGTGCTCATGCTGTCGCCGCAACAACGCAAGCTGCTGGTGGTCGGCGGCGGCGTCGCGGCTGTCATCCTGGTGGTGGCGGGCGTCTATCTAGGCGCTGTCGACGCGGTCTTGGGCATCTTCGGCAAGGATTCGACCCTGACGGGCCGCACCTATCTTTGGCAACAAGGTATTGGGGCTGCGGCGCAGAACCCGGCCATTGGCATCGGCTATCAGGCTTATTGGGTTCAGGGCTTCGCAGAGCCTGAGCGGCTATGGAAGGAATTCTTCATCGCCTCGCGAGCCGGTTTCCATTTTCATAATACCTACATCGAGACGGCCGTTGAACTCGGTCTGATCGGCGTGCTCATCCTTGCCGTTACGATCATCGCGACGCTTTGGGGGCATCTGCGCCGGCTGATCGAGGATGTGCGCAACGATGAATCCTATTTCCTTTTCGGCATCACCGTGCTGCTTCTGATCCGTTCTTTCGTGGAGATCGACGTTTTGACGCCCTATAACGTCGGTACCTTCCTTCTTTATTTTTCCGCGGGCAAGCTTGTCGGCGCGCGCCAGCGCTCGGCGATGGCCGGCCTGCACCATTACCAATCTGCTAAGCCTGTTCGTTCCTGATTTTTGCACGTACGCCGCAAAAAAGCGGCGCAACGAGGGATATGCATGAAGACCCTCTACGGGATCCAATATTTGCGTGCCTTTGCGGCACTGGCCGTCGTCGTTTTCCATGCGGCTGAACGAAGTGGCGGGCACTTCACGATCGGCGCTGCCGGCGTCGACGTCTTCTTCGTCATCAGCGGCTTCATCATGTGGGTGATTAGCGACCGCAAGCCGCTGACGCCGCATCGCTTCCTTATTGACCGCATCCGCCGCATCGCACCCTCATACTGGCTGGTGACGCTCATCATGATCGGCGGAGCGATGGCAGGATTGTTTCCGAACCTGCAGCTCGACGCAGGCCACGTCCTGGCCTCGTTCGTCTTTGTTCCTATGCACTCGCCGAGCACCGGCGAGATCTGGCCGATCCTGGTTCAGGGCTGGACGCTCAATTTCGAGATGTTCTTCTATGTCCTATTTGCCGGCGCCTTGTTCCTGCCGCGCCAATGGCGGCTGCCTTTCCTCTCCGTTGCGTTCGGCTTCTTCTTCGTGGTCGGCCTGATCTGGAAGCCGTCTTCGCCGATGCTCGCCACCTATACGCGGCCAATGATCCTGGAGTTCCTCGGCGGCGTCTTCATTGCCGAACTGTGGTTGCGGCGCTGGACCGCCGGCAATAGTCTCGGGCTTGGCTGCGTCGGCGCCGCACTGTGCGGTTTTGCGGCGATTCACCTGATGGGTGCCGGGTTCGACGAATTCATATGCGGACCGCTGGCGATGGCGCTGGTGTTCGGCATGGTCTCGCTGGAGTCCGACGGCAGCATCGGCCGCGTGCCGCTGCTCACCTATCTCGGTGATGCGTCCTATTCCATCTATCTGTGGCATACGTTTGCGGTATCGGTTGCCATCAAGGTTGCAGGAATTCTCAAAATTCCGGGCGGAATTGCCGTGCTTGCGGCCATTTGCGGTGGAACGTTGCTCGGAATTGCGGCCTATGAGATAGTCGAGAAGCCGCTGCGCAAGCTCCTGTCCAACGAAGCACCCAAGCGCCGCCCGCTTGAGCAGCGCCCTTCGTAATGATCAACCTGTTTCTTCGACCGGTTGTCCTTTCGGCGCCACTTTGCGGCGGCGCGCGCGCAGCACGACGTAGAAAACAGGGGTCAGGAAGAGGCCGAAGATCGTAACGCCAAGCATGCCCGAGAAGACGGCAGTACCGAGCGATTGGCGCATTTCCGCGCCTGGCCCCGTCGCGATCATCAGAGGCACGACGCCGAAGATGAAGGCGAATGCCGTCATCAGGATCGGGCGCAGGCGCAGATGGCTGGCCTCGATCGCCGCCTCCACCGGCGTCTTACCGTCCTCTTCCGCTTGCCTCGCGAATTCAACGATGAGGATCGCGTTCTTTGCCGCAAGGCCGATCAGCACGATGAGGCCGATCTGGGTCAGGATGTTGTTGTCCATCCCGCGAAGATGCACGCCCAAGAGCGCCGCAAGGATCGCGAGCGGCACGATCAGGATGATCGCAAGCGGCAGCACCCAGCTTTCATATTGCGCCGACAGCGCCAGAAAGACGAAGATCACCGAAAGCGCGAAAATATAGATGGCCGTATTGCCTGTGCCGCGTTCCTGAAAGGCGAGCTCGGTCCAGTTGAAGGTCGTTCCCGAGGGCAGTAGCGAACCCGCGATCTTCTCCATGCTGTCGAGGGCGGTGCCGGTCGACACACCCGCCGCCGGATTGCCCTGTAGCGGTACCGAAACATACATATTGTAATGCTGGACAAGCGCTGGACCGCTCCGGTCCTCAACCTCGATGAGGGTTCCCAACGGCACGAGCGCGCCCGTCGCCGAGCGGACCTTCAGGGCAAGGATGTCGTCCCGCTCGAGGCGGAATTCCTGATCGGCCTGCGCCCGCACCTGATAGACCCTGCCGAAAGCATTGAAGTCGTTGACATAGGATGTGCCCAGATTGATCGAGAGCGTATCGAATATGTTCGAGATCGGGACGTTCA
The DNA here is from genome assembly GCF_013004495.1 of Rhizobium sp. SEMIA 4085. NCBI lineage: Bacteria > Pseudomonadati > Pseudomonadota > Alphaproteobacteria > Hyphomicrobiales > Rhizobiaceae > Rhizobium > Rhizobium sp. SEMIA 4085. Next base: position 1,989 of record NZ_JABEPH010000170.1, on the reverse strand, counting down.
GCATGCGTGCCTTGTCGCGATCGATATTGAGAAAAAATTGCGGGCTCGATTCGGAGAAGGTCGTGAAGACGCCGGTCAGCCCGGGTGTCTGATTGGCGGTACCCATCATCTGCTGGGCAAGGGCCAGAACGCGCCGCATGTCGCCGCTTTCCAGGTCCATCAGCTGCATCTTGAAGCCGCCGGAATTGCCAATACCCCTGACCGACGGCGGCGGGATGGCAATGATGAAGGCTTCCTGGATGCTCTGCAGGTTTTGGTAGAGCTGACCGATGATCCGGCCAGCGCTCAGACCCTGCTCAAGCCTGTGTTCGAAGGTGTCGAAGGGTGCAAAGACAACGCCTTGATTGGACGCGTTGGTGAAGGTGGCGCCGCTGAAGCCTGCAAAGGCCACCGCGTTTGAGACGCCGGGCGTGTTGCGGATGACTTCCGCCGCCTGCTGCACGACGGCATCGGTTCTGTTGAGCGAGGCGCCCTCGGGCAATTGGAGGACGACGATTGCATAGCCCTGGTCCATATTGGGGATGAAGCCACTGGGGACGATTCGACCCATGTAGTAGGTCGATCCCAGCAGTCCCGCAAATACCAGCAGTGCACAGAACAGAGCAGTCTTTGTCGAAACGGTACGGCGAACAATCCATGAGTAGCCGTTGCTCATTCCCTCGAAACCGCGATTGAAGCCGTTGGCGAGGCCGCGGCCCAGTCGCGTGAACGGATTTCGCGTCTCCTTCGCATGTTCTTCGTGCGGCCGCAGCACGAGCGCAGCGATGGCTGGCGACAAAGTCAACGAATTGACCGCCGAGATTGCCGTTGCGACCGAGATCGTCACCGCAAACTGCCGGTAGAACTGGCCGGTAATGCCTGGGATGAAGGTCGTTGGGACGAACACGGCGATGAGTACCAGGGAGATGGCGATGACCGCCGTTCCGACCTCGTCCATGGTCACATGCGCCGCTTCCCTCGGCGTCATGCCCTTGGCCAGATTTCGCTCGACGTTCTCGACGACGACGATCGCATCGTCTACCACGATGCCGATAGCGAGCACGAGCCCGAAGAGCGTCAGCATGTTGAGCGAGAAGCCGAAGGCGAGCAGGAAAGCGAAAGTGCCGATCAGCGACACCGGGATCGCGACGATGGGGATGATGGCCGTGCGCCAAGACTGCAGAAAGACCAGCACCACAATTGCGACCAGCACGGCCGCTTCGAAAATGGTCTTGTAGACCTCTGATATCGACTCGGAAATGAACTCGGTCGGATTGTAGACGATGTTGTAAGCCAGCCCTGGAGGAAAATCCTTGGCGAGCTCTTCCATGTTCGCCTTGATTTCGGCGGCGGTAGCCAGCGCGTTTGTGCCCGGACGCGAGAAGATGCCGAGCGCCACCGCCGGCTTGCCGTCGAGGTAGCTGTTGGTGACGTATTCCTTGGCCCCGAGCTCGATGCGGACGCTGGCCTGCAGCGTTACACGTCGTCCGGCTTCCCTCGCCTCCACACTGACGTAGCGGAACTGCCGCGCATCGGAGAACCTGCCCTGCGTCGTCACGGTGTACTGGAATGCGTTTATGCCCGAAGCCGGCGGCCCGCCGATCGAGCCACCCGAAACCTGCACGTTCTGTTCGCGCAAGGCAGCCACCACATCGTTCGGGGTCATGCTGTAAGCGGCCAGCCTTTGCGGATCGAGCCAGATGCGAAGGGCATATTCGCGCTCGCCGAAGATGGTGAGGTCTCCGACGCCGTCGAGACGCACCAGCACATCGCGGATGCGGCTGCGGGCGTAGTTTGAAACGTAAAGCTGATCGTAGCGGCTGTTCGGAGACAGGATATGCACGACCATCATCAGGTCGGGCGAACTCTTCGCGGTGGTGACCCCGTTGCGGCGAACCTCATCGGGCAGGCGCGGCTCGGCGATCGCTACCCGGTTTTGGACGAGAACCTGCGCCGTATCCAGATCGGTGCCGCGCTTGAGGGGGATGTGCAGGGACATCGACCCGTCGG
>NZ_JABEPH010000169.1:0-12351 GCF_013004495.1 Rhizobium sp. SEMIA 4085 | reverse complement strand
CCTGCGCCCCATCGGCGAGCAGGCAACTTCCGCCCTCCTCTGAGCGTCGAACCCCCTCGCCTTCCGTTTCGCCACGTGCCCAGGCGCCCCCCCCTGTCTCCTCGTCCCTCCCGCCGGTCCGACCGGGTGCAACCGGAACCCCAGTGTGTTATCCGCCATTCGCCGCCGCCTTCTCGACTGCCGCTGCGCCACCGAGCACGATGAGATCTGCAAGCGACACCTTCTTGCCGCCAGGCTGGGCATCGTTGAACGCCTTCTGGATGCCTTCAAGTGTCTCGAGCACGGTTGCCAGCTGGGCCGGCTGATTGACCTCCCAGTCCTTTTGAGGCGCAAGACGGATCCGCGCGCCATTCGCGCCGCCGCGCTTGTCGGAGCCGCGGAAGGTCGACGCCGAAGCCCAGGCGGTCGAGACCAGCTGGGAGATGGGCAGTCCCGATGCGAGGATCTTGTCCTTGAGATCGGCGATATCCTGCGTATCGATCAGGAGGTGATCAACGGCGGGAAGCGGATCCTGCCAGATCAGTTCTTCTGCGGGAACCTCCGGGCCGAGGTAGCGTGCCCGCGGACCCATGTCGCGGTGGGTCAGCTTGAACCACGCACGGGCAAATGCATCGGCGAACTGATCCGGATTTTCGAAGAAGCGCCTCGAAATCTTTTCGTAGGCAGGATCGAAGCGCAAGGCAAGGTCCGTGGTCAGCATGGACGGCGCGTGACGCTTGGACTTGTCGTGCGCGTCCGGTACGGTAGCAGCACCCGCACCGTGCTTCGGCGTCCACTGATGCGCACCGGCCGGGCTCTTCGTCAGTTCCCATTCGTAACCGAACAGATTCCAGAAGAAGTTGTTGCTCCACTTCGTCGGTGTCGTGGTCCAGATGACTTCCAGGCCGCTGCCGATGGTGTCACCGCCCTTGCCCGTTCCGAAGCTGCTTGCCCAGCCGAGGCCCTGCTCCTCGATGCCAGCCCCCTCGGGCTCTACACCGACATGTGAGGCGTCGCCTGCGCCATGCGTCTTGCCGAAGGTATGTCCTCCTGCAATGAGCGCAACGGTCTCCTCATCATTCATGGCCATGCGCGCGAAGGTCTCACGAATGTCCCTGGCGGCGGCAAGCGGATCGGGATTGCCGTTCGGGCCTTCCGGATTGACGTAGATGAGGCCCATTTGCACGGCGGCGAGAGGGTTTTCGAGGTCTCGTTCGCCAGAGTAGCGCTTGTCGGCAAGCCAGGTGTCCTCGGCACCCCAGTAGACGTCCTCTTCGGGCTCCCAGACATCCGCGCGACCGCCGGCAAAGCCGAACGTTTTGAAGCCCATCGACTCCAGCGCAACGTTGCCGGTGAGGATCATGAGGTCGGCCCAGGAAATCTTGTTGCCGTATTTCTGCTTGATCGGCCATAGCAGCCGGCGCGCCTTGTCGAGGTTGACATTGTCCGGCCAGCTGTTGAGCGGTGCAAATCGCTGCTGACCAGCTCCGGCACCGCCGCGCCCGTCGCCGGTACGGTAGGTGCCGGCGCTGTGCCATGCCATGCGTATGAAAAGGGGGCCGTAGTGACCGAAGTCCGCCGGCCACCAGTCCTGCGAATCAGTCATCAGCGCGAAGAGATCCTTTTTCAGGGCTTCCAGATCGAGCTTCTTGAACTCCTCGGCATAGTTGAATCCTTTGCCCATAGGGTCGGACAGCGAGGAATTCTGATGAAGGATTTTGAGATTCAACTGGTTCGGCCACCAGTCCCGGTTCGACCGCCCGCCATGAGCCGTATGTGTATGAACAACCGGACACTTGCCCGCGGTCTCGACTTTTGAATCCATGTTTTTATCCCTTGCGATTACTTGTACTGGGTGACCCAGCGGAAGACGGCCATGCAGGAAAAGAGCTTACGACGTTAGGCGTTGCGGATATGGGCACGACGCGCTGTAGACCGCCGTCGATCACCAACCGGGTGGGACAGCGGCCGCCTCTCCTCTCTGCTTTAGCACTATATCCAAGCTGCTTCATTAATTTAAGTTGGATTTTCTGATCACAGCGATAAGGTGAAGTTATGACAAATTTGACGCTCAAGCAGCTTCGCTATTTTGAGGCGCTGGCCCGACAGGGCCATTTCGGACGTGCGGCAGATGTTTGTGCGATATCCCAGCCCGCCTTGTCCATGCAGATCAAGGAACTGGAAGAAACGCTGGGGACAGAGCTCTTCGAAAGAGGCGCGCGTCAAGTCCGGCTGACCAGCTTCGGGGAAGCCTTTGCGCTTCGCGTGCGCGACATCCTGCGTTCTGTCGATGAACTGGCAGACCTAGCACGCGCTTCGCAGGACCGGTTGGTGGGGCGGCTGCGGATAGGCGTGATCCCGACGGTCGCGCCATACCTGTTGCCTGCGATCATCGGCAACCTCACCCGCATAAATGACGGGCTTGAGATCCACGTGCGCGAGACGCTGACCTCCAGGCTGGTTCACGAGCTGGCGGAAGGCAGGCTCGACACCGCAATTGTCGCGTTGCCGGTATCCGAACCTTCGTTGACCGAGGTTCCATTGTTTTCGGAGAATTTCGTGCTGGTTCGACCAAGCGAGGATGAAGGTAAGCCTGTACCCAACCGCGAGGCCCTGCGTGAAATGAGGCTGCTTCTACTGGAAGAGGGGCACTGTTTTCGCGATCAGGCTTTGTCATTCTGCAACATTCGTTCGGCGCTGCCGCGAGAGCTGCTGGACGGCAGCTCTTTGTCGACGCTGGTTCAAATGGTCAGCGCCGGCATTGGCGTTACTTTGATCCCCGAAATGGCCGTGGGAGTAGAGACGCGCTCGGCGTCAGTCTCTGTCGCTCACTTTCAGAGCGTTCAACCCTCACGAACGATCGGCATGATCTGGCGCAAGACGAGTCCTTTAGCCCAGCAGTTCTTGAAGGTTTCTGAAATCGTCCGTCAGTCAGCCGATGCGATGCGCAAGCAATACAAATCCAGCATCGTGGACGTGGGTGCCGAGCAATAACTGGCTCGCGGCGACCATTATTTAGGTAGGCCATGCGCCTGACCTTCATCCTTAACTTCCCGCGGCGTGGGCGTGGGAATAACGCCATGATCCGGGTCCGTTACATCCTGCCCCGTCGAACCATCCGAAGCTACTCGACGCTCATCTTCACGGCTAGCCCGTCTGGTGTCTCGCAGGGTTGTTGCCTCGTTGATGAGGGAGGACAGTTCATCATCGGACAAGTTGGACAGGTCGAAGGTCTTGGTCATAAATCTCTCCTGGCGGGCTCTGTTTCTACGATGGTAAACGCACAACTTCGCGAAACGAGCCAATGGCGGGCAGAAATTTGACGGCGCCAGAACGACCGACAAGGCGAAAAAGCCAAGTCTCCCCCTCCCTACCGTCGACTAGATGCACTGCAGAAATCGATCGGTTTCTGTCAGCTCAAGCTGCACTGAAAATCGCTCGCCCAGGAGTTCCAATGACGCCTCATGCGATTCATCTGCACCGCTACAGACAGCGTCCGTCAATAAAATGACCCGGTAACCGAGATCGATTGCGCCCAGGACCGCGGCCAATACGCAGACATCCGTCTCGCCGCCACTGATGACAAGGGTCGACACGCCCTGTTCGGCAAGCGTCGCATGGAGCCGGCCACAGATCCAAGGTGAGTAAGTGGCCTTGTCGAAGACCCGAGCAGGCGGCACAAGGCGGGCAAGCGAAGGGACAAGTTCTATGAGACCCGACGGCAGCTGCTTGCGCGTCATCATCCACCATTTCTCGTAATAGTGTTGCCAGGTGCCTGGCATGTCGGATGCGTTTTCCGGTGGAATAAATCGAGTAAAGACCGTCCGCTCGGCATGACGGCCCGCGACCTCCTCAACCAGTGGCAAGACGCGCTTCATCCATTCGACGTGCCATGGCGTCGCCTCGAAGAACAGGCACTGCATGTCCACGCACAAGTGACGCCATTCGCCAAGACTATGCAAATGCTCGCTCAGCGGCGTCACTCCTTGCTAATTTCCTCTAGAATTAATCGCAGCTCAGTGATTGGCAGGCGGTTTTCGTCGAATAGCTCGACAGACAACATGTGGACGGGGGTTTCGGGTAGCCCGCCGGCGGCAGTCTCGGTAAGAGCGTGGCGGGCTTCGGCCTTTGCAGCCCGCACCCCGTCAAACTCGCGGCTCGTCTCTACCAGTTCCCCTTTCGCGCCGACGACCCGGTAAAAGTATTTCATCTGAACTCTCCTTGGGTTGTCAGTGAAACACTTTGCGTGAGCGGTGGTTCCGCGTGAAACGTGATGCCCTTGGTCAATCATTCCGAAGACGGCGGGGCTGTCGGGACGTCTCGCAGAGGTTTTGCGTTGCGCATATGTCGGTGAGCAATGGGCTTGTAATCAGCTATCGGAACATCCCGCGCTGCGTCGCGTTCCGGTTGGTCACTTACCACTACCATAGGAGAGCAGAATGGCTGCAAAGACGCTAAACGACCTGTTCGTCGACACGCTGAAGGACATTTACTTCGCCGAGAAGCAAATCCTCAAAGCCTTGCCGAAAATGGCGCGCGCGGCGCAATCGGAGGAAGGCAAAGCAGGTTTCCTGAAACACCGTGACGAGACCGAAAGTCAGGTCGAGCGGCTCGTGCAGGTGTTCGAGATCATCGGCAAGCCCGCTCGTGGCAAGACCTGCGAGGCGATTCAGGGCATCATCGCCGAAAGCGAAGAGATCATTGAAGAGTTCAAAGGCTCCGCCGCACTCGACGCGGGACTGATCTCTGCCGCCCAAGCCGTCGAACATTACGAAATCGCCCGCTACGGCACGCTGATCGCCTGGGCAAAGCAGCTGGGTCTGAAGGAGGCGATCCCTCTCCTTCAGGCAAGCCTCGCCGAAGAGGAAGCCACCGACAAGAAGCTCACCCAGCTTGCGCAAACTTCGGCAAATGTGAAAGCAACGAAGGCTGCATGAGTCGTTAACCCGGATGGCTTGGAGGGCCGCCATTCGCGCGGCCTTCCAGCATGCCCCGCGTCGGCGCTGGAGGCGCTCTTTCATTCGACGAGGCCCGCGCGGGGCATTTATTCGCTACGACCATTTGTTCTGTCCAAACGCAATCGGTGTCACGCGGCGCAACAGGAATGGGGAACGCAGCGCCTTTCGGCATTGTCAATCGCATCGAAGCCACGATCATGATCGCAAGTTGTCACGGCAAAGACAGCAGCTGCGCAAGTGTGACCGGTCTGAGAGCCCGCGCATCAACGCCAACATCATATTGCCGGGGCATCGGCTTCAGCCGACCATGCGAATGCCCATGAAGGTTGATCGAGTTCTTGCCCATCTTGTGCCAAGTCCGGAACGGAAAATGACATAGCACGAGAAGATGCTCGTCTGTAACGAGCTCGGCATAATGCTGAACGCTGGTCCAGTTCTCAGCCTTCGTTGTCGTCTCGGGATCACAGTTGCCAATAATCAAGTGCTTGCGGCCGTTCAGAATCGAAAGAAGCTGATCGCAGTCGCCCCCTTTCGCCGACATGAAGTCGCCGAGATGCCAGATGTCGTCGTCTTTTCCGACGATGGCATTCCAGTTCCTGATCAGCGCAACGTCGTGCTCTGCCATATCGGGGAATGGCCTGCGATCGATCCGCAGCACACGCGGGTCGGCGAAATGGGTGTCACTCGTAAAGTAGATCATGAATGGAACAATGGAGCGGTGGCGGCCAGAGTCAAAGTGCCCAGCAAAAAGCCGCGCAGACGTTTGCTTTCGGGCCCCAACCATAAAGTGGGGCATGTTCGTCTTGATCCAAGTCGCGTCAATAACGACCAGTCGTGCCGGATCGAGGCCCGACTGCCATCCAGCGACTGGCAGTATCGGCACGTAAGGCAAGGCGCCAGTTTCCCGGAAAAAAACAGCAGAATCCAGTCGCCGAGGTTGGAGTTCATGACCTTTCAGTGGGTTCATAAGACACGTTCAAAACGATCAGTTATCCATTTCTTCCGGACTGGCACGGCACCTCCCCCTGGTTAACCTTGCAATTGTGGATCGTATCTCCATAATTGCGCGAATGATGATAGCAAGATGGAAAACAGCAGAGCTCGTCGAGCTCCTCAATAACAATCCAGCGGTCGCCTTGCTCGGGCCCCGACAGGTAGGCAAAACGACCCTCGCATTGGAGATCGGCGAGCAACGGCCGTCTATCTATCTCGATCTCGAATCCGACTCGGATCGTGCCAAACTCGCCGAGCCGGAACTTTATCTTGCCGGACACGAGGACAAACTTGTTGTCCTCGACGAGGTCCATCGCCTCCCGGATCTGTTCCAGAACCTTCGCGGCCTGATCGACCGAGGGCGACGGAAGGGACTGCGCAGTGGCCGTTTCCTGTTGCTTGGCTCGGCCTCCATGGATCTCCTGAAACAGTCTGGCGAGAGCCTAGCCGGTCGGATCGCCTATCTGGAACTCGCACCGATCGACGGCCTCGAGGTCGAAGCCGGCGAACTCAACAAGCTTTGGGTTAGAGGAGGGTTTCCCGACAGCCTTCTGGCGGCGAACGACACCGTCAGCCAACGCTGGCGCATCGATTTCATCCGGACCTATCTCGAGCGCGACATCCCTCTTCTGGGGCCGAGGATCCCAGCCGAAACGCTACGCCGCTTCTGGACGATGCTCGCCCATCACCAATCAGGCCTACTCAATGCGGCGGAGTTCGCCCGCGCACTCGGTGTCGACGGCAAGACAGTCGCTTCCTATCTCGACCTCATGGTCGATCTGCTTCTGGTGCGTCGGCTCGAGCCCTGGCACAGCAATGCCGGCAAGCGCCTGGTGAAATCGCCGCGCGTCTATGTTCGCGATTCCGGCCTGCTCCACAGTCTGCTTGGTTTGACCACGCTTGATGATGTCCTGGGCCACCCCGTGGCCGGAGCGAGTTGGGAAGGCTTCGTGATCGAGACCCTTCATGCAGTTATGCCAGAGGGTGCCCAAGCCAATTTCTATCGCACCTCGGCCGGCGCCGAGATCGATCTCGTTGTCACGTTGCCCCGTGACCGCCGCTGGGCGATCGAGATCAAGAGAAGTCTCACGCCAAAGGTAGAGCGGGGCTTCCACCACGCCTGCCTCGATCTGGAGCCGGATCGCCGCATCGTGGTGTACCCAGGCAGCGAAGCGTATCCTCTTGGCAATGATATCGAGGTGCTCCCTTTGCGCCAGCTTGGCGAACAACTCGCAGGCGGTCGGGAATAATATTCGCGCGGATACTGTCGCTATTTCAGTTCGTCGACACGTCTGGCGAACTTGTCAATCGTATCAACACGTTGTTTTTGCTTGCTCGTTCAGCGGGGCAGGTATGAAACAGTCAAAAGGCGTCGGGTGCCGCGCTTCGGCGGTCATACGAGCCTCTCATCGGCACCCGGATGCGGAAGCCCAGCCTGCTGCCCGGCACGACGTTCAGCAAGGCGCGGGAGCTCGGCGAATGTGATTCGAAGCGGCATTCAAGCGCTGCATCGCCTTCGGTCCCGACGGCCTGGACATGTTTCTGAAACTTCGCTAGAGATGGTAATGTTATTACATATCAAGAAGGGATTTCCGATGTTACCTAGATTGACGATCGCCGGGGCCTTTGCAGCAAGCCTCTCGGTGAACCCGGCCTCCGCTGAAGAGGAAAAGCAGACATGGCGCCTGTTCATCGCCGACCACACGGCACCCATCGCTCGTTCATTCGATGTCAAGACCGGTGAGCAGATCGGTGAGTTTGAGCTGAAGGGTTATGCGGCGCTGGCCGCCAGTCATTCCGGCCAAACAGTTTTTGCCGTCCAATCAGAAGCCAATACCGTCCAGGTGATCAAAACCGGCGTGACGCTTTCCGACCATGGCGAGCATCGCGATCTGGAAACATCCGCACCTTTGCTGCTGCAAGCCACTCTCGACGGGCAGCGGCCGGTCCACGCCGTCGTGCACGGCGACGACGTGGTGTTGTTTTACGATCGGGAAGGCAAAGCCAAGCTCGTTTCCGAAGAAGATCTTCTGGAAGGCGCAGCATCCGAAAAGCTCATAGATGCGACGGCACCGCACCATGGTGTCGCCGTGCCCATGGGGCAGAATATGCTGGTCTCGGTTCCCGATACCAAAACGGAAACCAAACCGGATGAGCTGCCGCCACGTCTGGGCCTACGTGTTCTAAACACAAACGGAAGACAGGTCGGCGATGTCACACCCTGCACGGCGCTGCACGGAGAAGCCTTCTCGGCAAAGCTCGGTGCCTTCGGTTGCGAGGAAGGCGTCCTGATTGCGCGTCCTGGCAAGGAGCAGACCGTGCAACTTAAAATGCTGGAATATGGCGACAGGCTGCCGAAGGGAAAAGTGACGACCTTGCTCGGCAGTAAGGTGATGCAATTTTTCCTGGGCAACTACGGCGAGGACAAGATTGCCCTGATCGACCCAGACGGCACCGAACCGTATCGCTTGGTCGATCTGCCGACCCGCCGGATCGATTTCGCGCTCGATCCTACGCGGGTCAAGAATGCCTATGTACTGACCGAAGACGGGCAATTGCATCTTGTCGACGTTCTAAGCGGTCAAATCACGACGTCGGCAAGGGTCACCGAGCCTTACAGCAAGGATGGTCACTGGCGCGATCCGCGCCCCCGGCTCGCAGTTGCAGGCGATCAGATCGCCATAACCGATCCTCGCCATAGCGTTGTGCGGATGATCGATATTGAGACCATGAAAGAGGTTCGGACCATCCCGGTTCAGGGACTGCCTTTCGGCATCGTCGCCGTCGGGGGATCAGGCGCTGTCCATTGATCGCCCTTGTATCTACGGCTTGACGTGACTGTTGCGCTCGGCATAACTGGGCGCGACGGTTCCCCGACGTAGACTCCGAGAGGATTAATAGGGAACACGGTGCGGAAGACCCAAAAGGGACCAAGACCGTGGCTGCCCCCGCAACTGTAAGCGGATTGCCGATCATCCTCGTGGCGCCACGCGCCATGCCACTGTGAGCTCGTTCTCCTGGGAAGGCAGATGGTCCGGTGCATATCCGCGAGCCAGGAGACCTGCCGTCAAAGAGAGATCAATTGAACGGGCGGGGTTGCCCGGAACAGGAGACGAGATGATTTCTTTTGACGCCCCTAATCGGCGCAGACCCCTTCCGCGTGAGGCGGAACGGATCGCCCTTTTCAATAAACCATAGCCGCTGCAGGTAAAAAGCCAGTCGTGCCGGGCGGCGCGCCCGCCCGTATGGCCGGTGACCACCCTAAGCGTTTTCCATCAAAATCGGAGCGATCAGGCCGCCGCGCCGACGCATCCTCAACTCCCTGTGAGTGTTTCCATGTCATCCGATCCAAAACGTCGGCCGTTCATTCTGCGCCTTGCCTTCGCGGTATTGGCAACCTTTGCGATTTCTGCACCTGCTTTTGCCGCATCGACCACCTACCCCCTGACAATTGCCAATTGCGGCCGATCCATCACCTTCGATAGGGCGCCGGGCAAGGTGGTTTCGATCGGCCAGGCGATGACGGAAATCCTGCTGTCGCTCGGCCTTGCGGATCGCATCACGGGCACGGCGGTCTGGTTCAGCCCAGTGCTCAAACAATTCGATGCGGAAAACAGCAAGATCAAGCGGCTCGCCGACAATGATCCGAGCTTCGAGGCGGTGGTCGGAACCGGCCCCGACCTGGTTGCTGCCGAGTTCGAGTGGCATGTCGGCCCGAGTGGCTCGGTTGGAACCTACGATCAGTTTTCGAAGCTTGGCATCAACACCTATGTCGCTCCGGCCGATTGCGCCGCCAAGGACAATACGACGGGTGGTGATGGTGTGCGCAAGGAAATGCTGAAGACCGAGGTCATCTATCAGGAGATCGCCGAACTTGCCGCGATCTTTAACGTTCAGGACCGCGGCGAGGCATTGGTCGCAAGGCTGAAGGAGCGTGAGGATAAGGCGATCGCATCCGTTGCCGAGACAAGGGTAAAGGATATCCCGGTCGTATTCTGGTTCTCCAGCAAGGAAGTCGACGGGGAAGCCTTCATGGCCGGCCGCAACGGCGCGCCCGCCTATATCATGCGAGCCCTTGGGGCAAAGAACGTGATTGCCACGAACGAGGAATGGCCGTTGGTCGGCTGGGAAACGGTCGCCGGCCTCAATCCTGCAATCATCGTCATCGCCGGGATGGATCGTCGCCGCTACGCTGCCGACGATCCGGCCATCAAGCTTACCTTTTTGAACAGCGATCCTGTGGCAAGCAGGATCAGCGCTGTGGAAAAGAAGCAGGTGGTCGTCATGGACTCGCAGGCAATGAGCCCATCGATCCGCCTTGTCGACGGCATCGAGACGCTTGCAGTAGCCATACGGCAGTTTGGGCTGGCGAAGTGAGCAAAGACGCCGGGCAACGCAACGGATGGGGCGGCTTTGCCGGCTTGTCCCTACTTTCAATGGCTGGACTGACCTTGGCAATAGGCCTCGCCGTATCGATCGGCGAAATCGTCATACCGCTGCGGACGATTGCGGAAGCTATTGCCAACCGAATGTTCGGCACCTCCTTCGCAATCAAGCCGATCCATGAGGGTATCATCTGGGACTATCGACTGAGCCGCGCCCTGGTCTCTGCAAGTTCCGGCGCGGCTCTTGCGATGACGGGCGCCATGCTGCAGGCCCTGCTTCGCAATCCGCTTGCCGAACCTTATGTGCTTGGCATTTCGGCGGGCGCCTCGACCGGCGCGGTCGCCATCATGATCCTCGGCATCGGGTCCGGTGTGCTGACGCTTTCTACCGGCGCTTTTTTCGGCGCGGTGGCAGCCTTCGGTCTCGTCTCGCTTTTGGCCGCAGGCGCAGGCGGCGGCGCCGACCGGATCCTCCTGGCAGGCGTTGCCGGTTCGCAGCTCTTCAATGCGTTGACCTCCTATATCGTCACGACCTCGGCCAATGCCGAGCAGGCAAGGGGTATCATGTTTTGGTTGCTCGGGAGCCTCAGCGGCGTGCGCTGGACGGATGTTTTGCTCGTTACCCCCATTGCCGGCGGCGGCTTTGTGATCTGCATGCTTCACGCACGTGTGCTGGATGCCTTTGCCTTCGGTACGGACTCTGCCGCAGCGCTCGGCGTACCGGTACGGCGCGTGCGTCTTACCCTTCTTGGTCTGACGGCCGTGATGACCGCTGACGTCGTCAGCATCGTCGGTTCGATCGGCTTCGTTGGTCTTGTCATTCCGCATGCGGCGCGCTTTCTGGTGGGTCCGGCTCACGAGCGGTTACTGCCGGCAACTGCGTTGATCGGGGCGATCTTCATGGTACTTGCCGATATCGTCTCGCGCACGATCATCCCGCAGCAGGTGCTTCCAATTGGCGTGGTCACGGCACTTTTCGGCGCGCCTGTCTTTGCCCTCATCCTCTACAAGGCAAGGAGGCCGGTATGAGCATATCGATGCGCAATGTTGCCTGGTGCGCCGGCAGCACAATGATCATCGATGGCGTCAGCCTTGATGTTGCGCCGGGCAAGACGCTTGGTCTGCTCGGACCCAATGGCTCTGGCAAGTCGAGCCTGCTGCGTCTCATCTGCCGGCTGCGACAGGTCAAGAGCGGCGTCATCAGACTGGGCGAGAGCAATATCAGCACAATGGCGCGTCGCGAGATTGCCCAGCGTATCGCACTGGTCGAACAGCAGGCGACAACCGATGCGGACATTTCGGTAAAGGATGTTGTCCGCCTCGGGCGAACACCGCATCGAGGCGCGCTCTCGCCCTGGGTCAGGACGGACGAGGACGCCGTCAATGCGGCTCTCGAACAGGTCGGCATGGCGGCCAAGGCCTTACAGCTTTGGCGCACGCTGTCAGGTGGGGAGCGTCAGCGCACGCACATCGCCCGCGCCCTTGCGCAAACGCCCACCGAACTGCTGCTTGATGAACCGACCAATCATCTCGACATCCAGCATCAGTTGGAGCTGCTTGACCTCGTCACGACGCTTCCGATCACCAGCGTCATCGCATTGCATGATCTCAATCTGGCGGCAATGTTCTGCGATAGCCTGGCCATCCTGCATGGCGGCCGCGTGGTTGCTGCCGGGCCGCCCGAAGCGGTTCTGACCGAAGAGCTCGTTCTAGATGTATTCGGAGTTCGGGCTCACATCGAAAAGTCGGCGGTTCACGGCAGGCATTACATCCAATATCTCACCCGTTAAGGGCGGCACCATCGACGGGAAGGATCGGCTGATGGCGGCGGGGAAGGCATCATTGCTCTTGTCTTCGGCATCGTCCTCAGGAGCGAAGTGCGGTTCCCAGGCTGGCGCCGCCCTGTGCCCGCCAGTATGGCCGCAAGGATTGTTTTGTGTCGGATCTGGCTGATCTCCGGCGCGGGGCGCCATGCTTTCCTTGAGCCTCGGGCACCGGTTAGGTGCCACACTGCGATGGTTTCCGGGAGGTACGAT